>CAJMOJ010000019.1 GCA_905215035.1 uncultured bacterium | reverse complement strand
CTTGTTACGCTCAGCAGATACATAACCGCGACCAACGCCAATGCGGATAGTCATATCAAGCATGCCACCATCAGCAACAGTAGCAATAACGTGGTCGGGATTAATGAGGGTAAACTCAGTTGGAACTTCGAGATCTGCACCAGTTACAATGCAAGGTCCTTCAGCATGAACATGAGCGGTTGCCTCAGTAATGTCATTATTGAGCGCACTGAAAACCAAACCTTTGACATTCAAGACGATATCAGTGATGTCTTCGATAACGCCTTCAGCAGTAGTGAACTCATGCTGAACACCATCGACCTGAATGGCCGTTGCTTTTGCTCCATCCAATGAGGAGAGAAGCACACGACGCATACAGTTACCAAGGGTGTATCCATAGCCACGCTCGAGCGGCTCAACGATGAAGCGAGCAACGGTATCGGTTACCTCTTCAGTCGTAACTGTCGGCCTCATGAACTCTGTCATATCTTATAAGCCTCCTTAATAAAACCGCGATGGCTTTGATTACTTTGAGTAAAGTTCGACGATGAGCTGTTCACGGATGTCAAGATCAATCTGATCACGCTCAGGGAGAGCAAGAACGCTACCCTGGAGCTTCTCGATGTCAACTTCGAGCCAAGCTGGAACAAGACGACCTTCGTTAGAAATAAGTGCACTCTTAATAACCAAGAGTTCTTTTGCCTTAGGAGCTACAGAAATAAGATCACCAGGACGTACGCGGAAAGATGGAATATCAACGCGCTTGCCGTTTACATGGATATGACCATGAGTAACAATCTGGCGAGCTTCTTTTCTGGTTTTAGCAAAGCCAAGGCGGAATACTACATTGTCAAGACGAGACTCCAAGATGCGCATAAGGTTCTCACCAGTAACGCCTGGCATTGCCTTTGCCTTGTCAAAGTAGCCATGGAACTGCTTCTCCAAAACACCATAGACAAACTTTGCCTTCTGCTTTTCACGGAGCTGCATTCCGTATTCTGATTCTTTACGACGACGCTTAGGCTGGCGATTAGACTCTTTCTTAGAGCTGTAGCCCAAAACTACTGGATCTAAGCCGAGTTGACGGCAGCGCTTAAGCACCGGAGTGCGATTAATTGCCATAATAAATCGATCCTTTCATTTAGACGCGGCGACGCTTCTTCTGGCGACAACCGTTGTGTGGAATGGGCGTGCAATCCTGGATTGAGGAAACCTCAAGACCTGCTGCCTGAAGAGAACGGATTGCGGTCTCACGACCAGAACCAGGACCCTTTACATAAACAGCAACTTTCTTGAGACCATGCTCCATAGCAATCTTTGCTGCAGCTTCTGCTGCCATTTGAGCAGCGAATGGAGTGGACTTACGAGAGCCTTTGAATCCAACGGTGCCTGCAGATTGCCAAGAAATCACGTTGCCCTGAGGATCGGTGATTGAAACAATGGTGTTGTTAAAAGTTGATTTAATGTGAGCCGCACCAACAGCAATATTCTTACGCTCTGAACGCTTAATGCGAGTGCGGACGTTTTTCTTAGCTGCCACTTGTAGCTACCTCACTTCTTCTTTCCGCCAACTTGCCTACGTGGTCCCTTGCGGGTGCGTGCGTTAGTGTGGGTGCGCTGTCCGCGAACAGGCAAACCACGACGATGACGCAAACCACGATAGCAACCGATCTCCATCAAACGCTTGATGTTTTGGGAGACTTCACGGTGGAGGTCACCTTCAGTGGTGAGATTTGCATTGATATAGTCGCGAAGTTTTGATAACTCGTCTTCTGTAAGATCCTTAACACGCGTGTCAGGATTGACACCGGTTGCGGCCAGAATCTGCTTAGAAGTGGTAAGGCCAATGCCATAAATGTAGGTCAAGCCGACTTCGATGCGCTTGTCGCGAGGAAGGTCGACACCAACGAGACGTGCCATAAAACAGTTCCCTTTCCTTTAACCTTGACGCTGCTTGTGACGGGGGTTCTCGCAAATTACAAGAACTTTGCCATGACGTCGGATGATCTTGCACTTATCGCACATTTTCTTGACCGAAGGACGTACCTTCATAATTCAATTTCCTTTCGGTAAATGTGTTTCCTTCTATCTACAACGCCCAGCCGCAGGCGATTGTTTGCATAGAGCCTATGAGGCGTTTTAATGCTGCTCCCTGACGAAAGGAACCGCTTTAAAACGGTTTACTTAGGATGAAAACTCTTTAGCGATGAGTCTAAAGGTATTCATAGCCCCCAAGCATGACAAAACACGCACCGTATAGGCCAGGGTGCGTGCGCGATGGGTAGAATGCGCTTACTTGTAGCGATAGGTAATACGACCACGATCAAGGTCGTAGACTGAAAGCTCTACCTGAACTTTGTCACCGGGCAAAATCTTGATGTAGTGCATACGCATTTTGCCGGAAATATGAGCTAAGATCTTGTGACCATTTTCTAGCTCCACCTTAAACATTGCATTAGGCAATGCTTCAAGGACAGTACCTTCAAGTTCAATAGCATCTTCTTTAGCCAAAATCGCTCCTTAAGCGCGCTAGTACTTTAGACTGCCATCTTCAGAACGTACACCCAATACCTTCTTACCATGTGCTTTCGTACCCTATACCGTTCAAACGCAACCGCACGTTAAAACTATATAAGGACACACGTATCCACACAGCGATAGCTGTCAAGCCCAATTATTTTATGCCACTTTCCGCCAATTACACAAAACATTCACAACTTTATCTGTAATGTGCTGAACTTTTTCCTGAATGGCACATAGGCTCTTACACCAAAGCGCAAGAAGGCAGATTACTCTGCCTTCTCGTTTTTAATTTGCTTACCCATCGACTGCTGTTAAAGCATATTTTTTGTCGCTCTTGCTGGAATACTCTTTTGTCTATTCCTTTTGTCTATTCCGTTTTCTACGTTGCCCTTTATGCCTTTATCTTCCTGCGGGTATACACTACCGTCGCTAGTGCGGCAAGAGCGATTACACCTACACCACCTGCAAGAGCAAAGGTAAAGTCTGAAGTTGCAGGAGAGCCGTCTGCATTAACTACGCCACCACGTTGTCCGTCAAAAAACTCGTTAATGTTGTCTTCTGGGAATGGATAAACTGCACCAGTTGCGATTACTCCTTCAGGGATTTGCTCTCCTCCACCCCGTGGGTGATATCCATCTCCCACTGAATAAGGACCAGCTTCTACCCAACCACCATTAGGAACAGCGGTGCCACCTTTAGCCATACCTACATTTCCAATGTCTTTGTTTAAAGCAGCATCGGTTGCTTTAACTTCAAAACTCAGGGTTGCTTTTTGGTTAGCTAAGAGATCTCCTGCATATACTGCCAAGATTCTTGTTTTGGCATCATACGCTTGGGCACCAACGCTATGAGTATTTCCTTGCGGATCAACTAACGCGATTGAGTTGGTGTCAATTTCCATACCTTGTGGAAGCTTGTCAAAGAACACTACATCTTTCCAAAGAGAAGATGCTTTGGTGTTTTCAGCGGTAAGTACATAACGTACGGTATCTCCAACATGAGTAGGACCAGTTTCTCTACTCATGTTTTGAGCAGTCTTAGTAACAACACTATAAGGATCTGCCCAGTAGACGTTGGTGTCATCAGGTTCTACAGGATAAGCAGGATCTCCTGAGTCAACAGTTACTTCTTCATCGTGCGGAGTCTCACCCGTTGCGGTAACGGTGCTACCAATAGGTTTGTCATCCTCATCGCCCGTAATAGCTTTCTCATTAATCTTTACATCGTAGAAAAGCTTTGCTTCTTCATTACCACCAATTGAACCTATATCAACTTTGATAGTTCTTGTATCAGGATCATAAGCATTATCGGGTATAGAAATCTCTGTTCCATCCGGTTGAATAAGCTTGATAGAACCAGGAACAAAATCTACACCACCTGGCAAAGGATCAGTTGTTCTGACGTCTTTCCAAAGCGAGTTAGGCTCCGCATTCTTTAACGTAATTTCATAGGTGAGAACATCGTCTACTTGGAGATAGTCATTAGGATCAGTTTTGTTTGTCACCGTCTTTGCGATCTCTGGCTTTGGATCGGATGGAGTGACGGGCCACTCTTTGTCGCCGTCAGAATTAGGAGTAACAGGCGTTGGCTCTGCAATTTCTATTTCCGCATCATTGGAATCCTTAGACCCTTTGACTGAAACCGTATTGCTGATATCGCGATTTGCTCTACCCTCTTCGCTATCGGCATAGTCGATAGCTTTATTGTTGATTGTTGCCTTAAATGTCAGCGTCGCCGTTTCGCCACCTTGAATATTGCCGACATTCCAGGACAGCGTATGATCATCTTTTGAATAAATCTGATCATCTGCGATAGAACTCGTATCAGCACTACCTGGCATCTGAGCGATCAAAGAACCCTCAACTAATGAAATACCCGCAGGAAGCTTGTCAGTCAACACGACGTTTTGCCACGTTGAACCGAGTGCTTTATTAGTTGCTGTAATAGTGTATTCGAGTGTATCGCCTACTTTATTCTCACCCGTTGTATGAGTGAGGTTAGCTACCGTTTTAGCAACACTAGGAGATGCTTTCCAAAGTGGAGCAATTATTACATCGGCATCAGGCATAACCGTATCGGGAGTAATCACTTCAGATACATGCTTTGTCTTGGTTGGATCATCAGGATTATCTGGGTTAGGAATGTCATATTCCATCTTCCAGCCGAGAAGCTCTGAGCTAGGATCAGGCTTAGTGATGTTACCCTCCGGCGAGAGTCCCTCAATAATGTCTTCTACTTTTGATCCATAGGTAGCCTTATCAGTAGCAGCTGCCTGATTATCAGGATCAGTCGGGTCGAGACTATCGTCATCTGCTTTAGTGATTACAAGGTTGTGCGGATTAGGAATCCATGCCGCATAAACATCATTACGACCAGCATGAAGCGCAGAGTCTTCCGTAAACTCTTTTGCAACATAATCTGCTTGTGCAGTTATTTCACTATCGGATTGAGCCACTACCGGCTGTGCCTGGCGGGTTGTTGACCAATAGTATTCGTTATGACCAGGAATAGTGTAGTTAGGATCAAGCTTGTGGAGTACATGTCTTGCATCAGGATCACTATTAATGGTTTCTCCTACACGATAGTCTCCCGGGTCAATTGCACAAACATCATAGTCATCAGTTCCTGCTGCACTCTCATCAAGCGTTGTTCCATCATTTAAGTGATAAACAATATAAGCAGGCGCTGAAATAGTAATCTTCTTCTGTCCTTGAGCTTGAACAATAGCTCCCGTTGGATCTTTCCATTCATACTCAAGTTTGTAGGTGCCGCGCATTTCTGGAACAACCGTTCCACCATGGAACGCCGCAATTGCATCTTCCGTCCAAGGTGTTTCTTCCCAAACAGGATTTTCTGCAGTACCACCTACTTGCTTATAGAGCTTTACATCAAGGATATCTCCTGTCTCACCCGCTCCTTTGTAGTAACGAAGTATTGTGTCATCACCCTCTACGGGAATACCGTCCTTGAAAGTACCATCATCATTTTTGGGGAAGCCTTCAACAATAATTTTCTTGTCAGCAGTAGTTTGGGTTTGATTGAATTTATCAACGTTTTCTGAAGCCGAACCAGTATACCCACTCAAAATGAAACTATTAATCGCTGTTGCTGATGTGGTTACAAAACTGATATTGCTTCTGTGGTCATAATCTTGAAACTCGCCAATTGGCTTATGGCCTTGGGTAAAGAGGTTCTCATCCATACCTTCCCATTTGGAAGACAAATCGGCATCGATGTTAGAACATACCGTATCAAGTTCACCAAGAGAGAGGTTACCAAAGGATGCCAGCGCAATTGCCGTTGTAGGAACAAGACGCAAACGACGCATACCCGTATCTCCCGTTGCAGCATCGGTTGCATTTACCTGCAACCAACCAATACCAGGAGCAACACTCGAAACGTTATCTTTTGAGCCAACATCAGAAAGCGTAATAATAGGAACGTCACCATCAACTAAAGGACTTATATTAGGGTAGAGCGGATGCTCTGGATCTTCGCCGAGATAGTTTGCCCACTTAATTGCGAATCCAGACTTACCGCTATTTTCGTTATTGGTGAGCGGGAATACATAGCGAATTTTGCGCACGGTATCATAAGAATCAAGACTCTTTGTTGCATTGTAGGAGTCCTCATCGGCCCAAAGTAATACCGTGCTTGCAGAAGCAGTTGAACAAGCACGAACCGTGCCATTATCAGACTGAGAAAAAACTTTTAACTCTGGATACCCGCCTGCAGAGAGTGTCCACGCCTCACCCATGTTTTGAGCAAAAAGTTGCTTGGTTAGAAGACCGGTAACATTAGCCGGAGCCTCTCCATAATTACACATTCCCGTAGTTTGTTTATCGTAAAAACAATTTGTAAAATTGCCTGAATTATTGCCAGAGAAACCCGTTACGTTTTGTCCTGTTGTTAATGCAACACCATTCTCATCAAGCGGTGTACCATCGGCAGCAGACCGAAGCGTTCCTACTTCTCCTGCAGCATAGCAGTTAACAAACGTCATACCGTTACCTTGGCCGGCAAATCCGCCCATATTGCTACCACCATTGGACATGCCTACCATGGATGTTGAGTAGCAATTAGTGAAACTTGTCGCGCCTGCATTTGAGGGATTGCCAATAAATCCGCCAATAGAAGTGGTTCCTTCAATTTTTCCTGATGTATAGCAATTTTCAAAAGTATGCGTACCGCCATGGACTACACCTTGGAACACACCAGTCTCATTGTTGCCATACACATCAACATTAGTAAAACAATTGCGATATACATTGGGACCCGTATCACACGAGGCAAAACCACCCGAATGTCCTCCAGGAACAATCAGTGTTCCGTTGATTGCATAGCAGTTTTCGATGGTAGCATTCATATAAGGTGCCTCAATAAAGCCTGAGCTACAGGCACCACCATACACATGAACGTTGTCCGTGTAGGTATCTTTTACCACTTTAGTAGAATACGTTCCGGTGTAGCCATTTGTACCAGGACCGCCAAAAGAAATTGCACCCGCCATGACTGCCCACGTTTTAGATGTTGCATTGTCTTGCCACACCAACGCATCTTCAACACCGCAGTTTAATACCTGTCCGCAAGCAAATTGAGCGATGAGCGGAGCCCCGTACGTTCCCGTATTAGTACAATTAATCTTTGCGCTTGAAATGGTTAGATTTTTCAAAACAAAATCAACATTATTTGAGAACGCTATAAGACCAGTATGATGAACAGCTTGCGAGAATAGGTTATAAACGGTGTGACCATTACCATCTACCGTAAACACAGTTGAAGCATTTATGTCTGTCCAATTCTTGCCGCTTCGACCACCAAGATCAAGATCGTTTTGCAACTGGCAACTCTTTTGATTAGCCAAGCACCAGCGAAACTCTTCTGCTGTAGTAACTTTATAAGGATCAGCAGTAGTTCCTGATCCTACGATAGGCTGCGTTGCGCCACCAGTCCACTCTGGTAAACCAGTATCTTTCCAAGAAACTTTTGCGGTTACCTCATTCCAGCGATCCGTATAGTATTGCGCGTCTCCTGGATTAGCTGCATACGCTAGTTGAGGCAACAATAAGCAAAACAGAGCTGTAATCAACAAGCCCAAAAAAGCAACGCCGCTTGCTTTCTTTATACAGGAACTCTTTATACAGGAACTATTCATGATAAATCCTTGAGATAGAAGAATAAAAGATAGGTGCTGACCTTGTGTATTACAAGACCAGCACCTTGCTAGAACAATTTAGAGAGCCTTTATCTTCCTGCGGGTATACACTACCGTCGCTAGTGCGGCAAGAGCGATTACACCTACACCACCTGCAAGAGCAAAGGTAAAGTCTGAAGTTGCAGGAGAGCCGTCTGCATTAACTACGCCACCACGTTGTCCGTCAAAAAACTCGTTAATGTTGTCTTCTGGGAATGGATAAACTGCACCAGTTGCGATTACTCCTTCAGGGATTTGCTCTCCTCCACCCCGTGGGTGATATCCATCTCCCACTGAATAAGGACCAGCTTCTACCCAACCACCATTAGGAACAGCGGTGCCACCTTTAGCCATACCTACATTTCCAATGTCTTTGTTTAAAGCAGCATCGGTTGCTTTAACTTCAAAACTCAGGGTTGCTTTTTGGTTAGCTAAGAGATCTCCTGCATATACTGCCAAGATTCTTGTTTTGGCATCATACGCTTGGGCACCAACGCTATGAGTATTTCCTTGCGGATCAACTAACGCGATTGAGTTGGTGTCAATTTCCATACCTTGTGGAAGCTTGTCAAAGAACACTACATCTTTCCAAAGAGAAGATGCTTTGGTGTTTTCAGCGGTAAGTACATAACGTACGGTATCTCCAACATGAGTAGGACCAGTTTCTCTACTCATGTTTTGAGCAGTCTTAGTAACAACACTATAAGGATCTGCCCAGTAGACGTTGGTGTCATCTAAGTATTCTGGATACACCGGATCTGGAACTGCTACATCAGCCTCTTCTCCATGAGGCATAGTGCCCTCTGCACTAGGAGCAGATCCAATAGGTTTATCTTTTGAATCTCCTGTTACTGGCTTTTCGTTGATGTCAACCTTAAAGGTAATGTGGTAAGGCTCTTCATCATTACCACTGATTGAACCAACTTCAACTGTTATCGTACGAGTCTCTGGATCATAAGCCGTATCAGGAAGAGGAACAGTAGTGCCATCAGGTTTTACTAGCTCAATAGTTCCTGGGACAATATCTACTCCTTCAGGAAGAGTATCTTTTACAACAACATCTTTCCAAACTGAGTCAGGCTTTTTGTTCTCTACTTCAATGTCATAGGTGAGACGATCTCCAACTTGTAAGTATCCTTCAGGATCAGTGTCGTTAGTTACTGTCTTTTCAATTGAAGGCTCAGGATCAAAAGGAGTTACTGGCCATGGATCCTTAGGATCTGCCACCTTATCAGGATTTGGGGTAACAGGATCAGACGCAATTGGCTTATCCTTATCTGCTGGCTCATCATTTGAGTTCTTAGAATCAGTTACTTGAGCAGTGTTAGCAATATCACGCTTTGCTTTAGCTGCATCATCATTACCTACCGCAATAGACTCTGAGTTGATCTTTACCTTAAAGGTAATGGTGTAGGTTTCTTGATATCCAATATTGCCTATATTCCAAGCAAGCGTGTGATTGTCATTGGTATACAACTCATTTGAACCATCTTCAGCATCAGCAGAGTTTTTGTAAAGCTTAATACTGTCCGGAACAAAGCTAACACCTACTGGCAACACATCAGTGATTGTGACATCTTTCCAGGTTGATTGAGGACCATTATTAGTTGCCGTTATGGTGTAGGTTAGCTCATCGCCAACATTGTTTTCTTGACCAGGATGCGTATTGTTTTCAACACTCTTAGTCAAGGAAGGTGAGATTCCCCAAAGTGGCATGATTGTAACATCAGCATCAGGCATGGTGGCTTCTGGGGTTACTACCTCAGTGATTGTCTTTGTTTCATCAGGATTGTCGGGATCTGGTACTTCGTAAGAAATTTGCCAACCAATAGGAGGATCTCCTGCAGGGTTATCAACTTTAGTATCAGCATCAATCTCATCAAGCTTATCTAAAATCTTATCCCCATAATTGAATTGAGGAACATCAGGAATCTCTCCTGCGCTAGGATCAGTGCTCTTTTGGATTGTTACATCATGGGGGTTAGGATACCATTTGGCGTATACATCGTTTCTGCCAGATTTAAGAGCACTCTCTCCGGTAAACTCGTCAGGAGCAAATTCAGCCATAGCCTGAATCTCGCCCTCATTTGATTCTGGTGAAACAGACCAGTAATACTTCCCGTGACCCTCTTTTTCATAACTATCTAATAGATAAAGCTTGTCTTTTACTTTGCCACCAACTGGATAGCTGCCCGGATCGACAAACACTACCTCATAGCGATCATCGGCTGGCTTGATTCCAGCAGGAACCTCATACGAATCATCTGTATTGGTAATCGTCTCGTCCTTCATAACGTGATAAACAAGATGTGCTGGTGCTGCAAGAGTAATATATTTAGTACCTTGTGCCTGAAGGATACCGGTCGCATTTGTCCACTCATAATCAAATTGGTAGACACCACGATCTTCGGGTTTTACTTCGCCGCCCTCAAAAAGTGCAATATAGTAGTCATCCCAAGGAATTTTCTCAAATGTTCCATCGGGAGATTGACGATAAAGGACAACCTCAAGGAAACCATCATCAACCGCCGAGCCTAAAGAATACCTTAATACACCCTCTTTTTCAGGAGTATCTATAATTTCTTTTGTCGCATCATCTTTGGGGAAAGAGACTGTTTTAATGTCGTATTTCAGCAACTTGTCTTCTAACGAAATGTTGCTTTCATCCAAAATGAAGCTATTAATCGTATCTGCGGTTGCGGTTACAAAACTAATAGTATCTCTATGATCAAAGTGATCGTTAACAGCAAGACTTACGTATCCATCAAGTTGATCGATACCAGGATCGGGCGCGGAACAAACAGTATCTTGTAGTCCTAATTCAACGTCGCCAAACGCAGCCGTTGCAATTGCTGTAGTTGGAACAAGACGTAAACGCCTCATACCAATATCTCCCGTTTCTTTATCAGTTGCATTAACCTGCAACCAACCAATACCAGGAGCAACACTTGAGACGTTATCATTTGTTCCAATGCCAGAAAGAGTAATGATAGGGACATCGTCTTCCATAAGAGGGCTCTTGTTGGGATAAAGCGGATGAGCGGGATCTTCTCCCACATAGTTATTCCATCTAATATCAAATGACGACTTGCCACTATTTTCATTATTGGTTAGTGGGAATACGTAACGAATTTTACGAACCGTATCATAATTTGCAATATCGGAAGGATCCTCTAAATAAGCGTCAAGGTTGGACCATAGCTGTACGGTAGCTACCGATGCGCTCGAATATGCCTTTGCGACAGAATTACCTGCAGCAAAAACCTTCAACTCTGGATAGCTACCCTCAGACACTTGCCAAGCATCACCAAGGTCTTTAGCAAATAGTTGCTTTGTTAGCAAACCAGTAACATTGGTGGGTTCTTCGCCATGATTACACATGCCTGTTGTCTGCTTATCGTAGTAGCAGTTAGTAAAGTTGCCTGCATTGTTTCCGCTAAATCCTGTTACATTACTGGTACCGATAGGAGTACCATCAGGCTTTGACTTCAAAGAGCCTACTTCACCAGCTGCATAGCAGTTAACAAAATTTGACGTTGCGCCTCCTTCACCAGCGAAACCGCCCATATAATTGCCACCATCTGACATACCTACCATTGATGTGGAATAGCAATTGGTAAAGGTTTCACGAGTTGAAGACGAAGGGCAGCCAAAGAAACCACCAATTTTTGTAGTACCTTCAATTTTGCCTGCTGCATAGCAGTTTTCAAATTCATGTGTTCCAGCATGCGTTACACCAACAAATACACCCGTCTCTGTATTGCCATAAACATCAAGATTGGTATAGCAATTCTTATATACAGCTTTTCCCGACACTTGCACACATGATGTAAAACCACCTGAATGGCCTCCGGTAGATATAACAGTGCCATCTACTGCCGCACAATTCTCAATTGTCAAAGATGCAGCATAGTTCCAAGGTCCTTCAATAAAGCCAGAAACGCATCCCTTTCCGTATACATTAACGTTTTTGGCAACAGTGTTTTTGATTGTTAGACCAGTACCACCTTTGCATTCTGGTGCAAATAATCCACCCGTACCATTTCCGCCGCCGTTAAGAGTATTGACTAAAGCATCAGTAACATGACAATTATCCGCTGTTCCTGAAAGAAATTGTGCAACAAGAGTTGCAGCGCATTGGTTACCTGCTGAAGTATATACAGTGGCACTTTTAAGATTTAAGTTTTTAATAACAAAGCCAGTGTCAGGATCTTGCAAACCCCCCGCAACACTACCAATTAAACCGACGTTTGAACTACCTGTAGCACGGAGGTTATAGATTGTATGTCCATTGCCATCTATAACAATCCCTTTTGTAATAGCAATAGCGCCAACACACCAATTGGGACCAGCATCGGTTCCGTCTGCGTTTCTCGTCCAACCTAAATCTAAATCAGCGTCCAATTTACAAGAAAGATTTTGCTTTAAGCAGTAACGAAATTCCTCTGGTGTATCAACAATATAAGGATTTTCTCGACTTCCATCACCTGCACCATTAGGAGCAATTCCCGCATCTGCTCCATTCCAAACAGGCAATGTTGTTTGTGTTGGACTTACTTTTGCAACACATTCTTGCCAACGCTCAGCATAATAGGCCGGCTGGCCTGGCTGTGACGCATATGCTTCTCGTTGTGGCATTGTTAAGGCAAATACCGAAACCAGAAGTAATGCGATCATGGCAAATAGCGTAGTTCGTTTTACTAGTGTGTTCATTTTTGACACATCCCTCTTGTAATCGCCCGATCATTACTCAAGATGAGTTTGTAATAAAGATACTCTGTTTTGGTTATAAACGGCAAGTTTTTTGTAATAAATTCGTTATCTTTTGGTGGAAGAGTCGCTGTCGTTGGTCGCTTGGCATACAAGATGTAACGCGCTCGATCACATTCGCTATTCCATGCATTGCGCGTAATTGCAAGAAATTAGCTAAAAATAGTCAGATTTTTGGCGTCTAAGTTCTTGACCGAACGCCCCAAGATGACTAATATTGATAGACGCTATGCGCCGTTAGCTCAGTTGGTAGAGCAGGGGACTTTTAATCCCAAGGTCGCGGGTTCGATTCCCTCACGGCGCACCACTTTACTATTCCAGAAACGCCTAGCATCTGCTGGGCGTTTCTTGTTTGATAAGCAGACGCGGTGGAGATATGCGGAATAGGTCTATCTCGTCGGTTTATATACGCTCTCTATGACTATATGAGGAGTTGCAAATCCATGAAACGCATCGGCATTATTTCTGATATTCATCGCTACCTCTCAGATGAAGCGCACGATACCTTGCGAGGATGCGACTATATTCTTTGTGCGGGAGACAGTGAAACTCAGCAGGTCATCATGGAGCTTGATTCGATTGCGCCTACTATCTCTGTACGGGGCAATTGCGATCGCTATGATTTAGGTCCTGGCATTGATGCAGTTGCAGGACCCAAGATCGACGGGGTTCGTTTTAAGATGGTACATCGACCCGAAGATGTGGGATCGATTCCCGAAGATGTTGATGTAGTAATTATCGGGCACACCCATGTACCCAAATATCTGGAAGCAAACGGTGTGATTTATATTAATCCTGGCTCTCCCACTCGTCCGCGCGGCGGCTCTTGTCCAGGTCTTGGCATTATGGTAGTCGATAAAGGCGCTGTTATATCCTACGAACGTGTCGACTTACCTAACTAGAATGGCTGGGGATAGTTAGCGTAGGAAGACTTGTTTACCACCACTGCGTTACTTCTCCCGATTGATCGAGAGACACCGGTTCTGAGAGCTTCTCAGGATTAGGCTTTGTGATCACCTGATAGAAATCTTTAATGCGCGCTAAAAACTCTCGCGCCTCATATTCATCCATATTGGCATACTCATGAGCGTCAGCCGCAACACCACGAGCATCAATACCTAAGCCTTTTGCATTATAAAGCGCGCGATACAAGTGATATTGCTGCGTTACCACTACACAACGCTTAACTGAAAACACTGTCTTTAAACGATGCATTGAATCATAGGTGTTAACCCCTGCGTGATCGCAGAAAATATCTACCGCAGGGACTCCTTGGCTCTTAGCGTAATTAGCCATCGCCATAACCTCGTTATAGCTTGATTGCGTATTGTCTCCGCTCATAATGATCTTGGGAGCAACACCGCCCTTGTAGAGAGCGATAGCGGTATCAAGGCGGTCTTTTAATATGGTCGATGGGGTTCCATTAAAATTAATTCCTGCACCCAATACCACAATACATTGTGCACCGAACTCATCTTTGGTCTGAATCGCCTCATCAACTGTTTCAATATCGGCTTGCGTACTATAGCGCACCCACATTTCAGCTCCATACGTACCCAAGAGGACCAAAAGTCCCGCAATCAAAAAGAGCGCGAGAAAAGCCTTAAAAACACGAGCGCAGCCACCCTTCCGGGCGCCGCGCTGCGTTGTTTTTAGTGATTGTCTATATGTTGGAGCCACTCATGCTCAATTCATACGCTACTTATGCTCAGTTCTTGCTTGCGTTTACACGCTTAGTTTATACACAAAAGTTCTGACCGTGTCTTATTTCACGACAATATTAACTAAACGACCAGGAATCACAATCGTCTTAGCAATATTTTTACCTTCTGTCTGCTGGGCAACTGCATTAAGTGCAACCGCCTTGATAGCCTCCTCATCGGCATCAGCAGCAATAGTGATACGCGCCTTAACTTTACCGTTGATTTGGACGGCAAGCTCAACCTCATCCTGCTTGATCTTTTCAGGATCAAAGGTTGGCCAAGGCTGTTCATACAAGAATGTGTCATGACCAAGCACTGATCTCCAAAGCTCTTCTGCCCAATGAGGAGCAATAGGAGCCAAAAGCTTAACTAACACCTCTGCAACTTCAGTGTCAAGCGCAGCAAGTTCAGCGCGAGAAGCACGTTCTTCTGCTGAATAGTGACGCAAGTAATCACCTGCCGCATTGGAGAGTTCCATAATGGCAGAAATTGCCGTATTGAAGTTATTGCGCTCAAAATCATCTTGGACCTTCTCTACCACGCGATGGCGCTCACGCACGAGCTTCTTAATAAGTGCTTGTCCGGCTGTCTCATCGCCTGCTTTTTTCGCATCAGCTTGATAAAGCGTATTGTCATCGGCAACACCCGCAAGATCATTAATTTGGCGCCATACGCGATTCAAGAATTTATAAAGACCAGCGAGGCCATCCTCATTCCATAAGAGCTCTTTGTCTGCAGGAGCCATGAAAAGAATGTAGGCACGTACCGCATCAGCGCCATATTCAGCAATCATATCTTCAGGCGCGATTACGTTACCCTTAGACTTAGACATAACATCACCATGCTCGTCGAGCACCATACCCTGGCAGAGCAGATTGGTAAAAGGTTCGTCAAAATCAAGCATACCTGCATCACGAAGCACTTTGGTAAAGAAACGAGAATAGAGCAAATGCAGGATTGCGTGCTCAATACCACCAATATAATGATCAACCGGCATCCATGCATTAGCTGCGGCAGGATCAAACGGAAGATTTTGATTGTGAGGATCGGTATAGCGCATGTAATACCAGCTTGAACACGTAAAAGTATCCATAGTATCTGTTTCTCGACGTGCAGGTTTACCGCACTGAGGACAGGTGCACTCTACAAATTCCTTATGAGTAGCAAGCGTTTCACCCGCAGAAAGATCAATGTCTTCAGGAAGCAGAACCGGCAAATCCTCTTCAGGTACAGGAACAACACCGCAATCATCACAGTGTATTGCTGGAATAGGATTACCCCAATAACGTTGACGTGAAATCAACCAATCACGAAGACGGAATTCAACTGTACGCCGTCCACGACCCATCTCCTCAAGCGCCGTTACGACTGCTTGCTCTCCTTCAGAATGTTTGCCGCCAATCATGCCAGTATAAGGACCGGACTGTACCAAAATTCCTTCAGCAGCATATGCCTCAGGCCAGTCCACGCTGGTAACACGGCGACCCTGCTCATTCTTAAGTTCAGGATACAGCGGATCATCCTCTCCCAAAATAATAGGAATAATAGGCAGATCATATTTGCGTGCAAACTCGAAATCGCGCTGATCACCACAAGGAACCGCCATAACCGCACCGGTGCCATAATCAGCAACAACATAGTCAGCCACCCATACCGGCACTTTTTCATTATTGATAGGGTTTACCACATAGCGACCCGTAAACACGCCGTGTTTTTCACGATCTCCCTGTGCACGCTCAAGTGCGGATACCTTTTTAGAGGCCTCTACCAGTGCAAGCACATCAGCCTCTTGCGGCATACCTGCCACCAGATCCGCAAGACCAGCATACTCAGGAGCGAGTACAAAGAACGAGCAGCCAAAAAGTGTGTCAGCGCGCGTAGTGAAAACAGTAATAAGATCTTCATCAGTCGGATTAGCAGGAGCATTGCCCTCTTGATCACACAAGATAAAGTCAACTTGAGCGCCCTCAGAACGACCAATCCAATTTGCCTGCTGCTGCTTTACGCGTTCAGGCCAGCCTTTCAGTTGATCAAGATCATCAAGTAATTCCTGAGCGTAGTCCGTAATCTTGTAATACCACTGAGTAAGATCGCGCTTCTCTACCTCAGAATCACAGCGCCAACAACGTCCTTCAATAACTTGCTCATTAGCGAGCACAGTTCCACAGCTTGGACACCAATTAACAGGTGAATTACGACGCTCAACTAAACCGCGCTCCCAAAACTTCAAGAAAATCCACTGGCCCCATTTGTAATAATCGGGGTCACAAGCAACAACGGTTCTATCCCAATCGTATGAAAAGCCCATGCGCTTAAAGCTTGCTTTTTGCGTTTCAATATTTTGATACGTCCACGTTGCAGGATGTGAATGATGTTTGATAGCTGCATTTTCTGCGGGCAAACCAAAAGCATCCCAACCCATAGGATGAAGCACATCATACCCACGCATAGTGTAGTAACGCGCAATAACATCACCGAACGTGTAGTTGCGCACATGGCCCATATGAATATCACCCGATGGATAGGGAAACATTTCAAGTACGTACTGCTTGGGCTTGTCAGACTTACGAGGATCTTGGGTCTGATAGAGGTGAGCTTGATCCCATTCTTTTTGGAGGCGCGGCTCAATCTCGTGAGGATTATATGCTTTCATCCATCTGTCCTTTATTCGCGTAACGTTTCGTTTATTTGTATAGTTCCCTGGTTATCCGCATTACCGTATCATGTGCCGCAAAAGAGCACCTATCATTGATGATCAGCTTGATGGCTAGGTTGACAAGCAAAAAACTGACAACCAAAACTGATAACCAGAATCGACAACCAGCTCAATTAAGCAACCATAGCAACTAATCTTGGCAATGAGTTAATGCCATAACGCAGGGACACGTGAGAATTTTACAACGAATTAGCTTACTGATACATGCATATACACGCACAGGCGTAAGATTTTAGAGGAAGCGGAACTCTACTGTGCGCAAACCCCATGCTTTACAGGTATTGAAGCCAAATTTTTTAAAGACACCTGGCTGAAGATCAAGGCTACGTGACCCATTACCCATACCACCGCAATCATTTACGGTAGCAATCACTGTTTTTCCACCATAACGAATTTCAACTTTGCGTCCAAAGTAGGAGCGATAGTTTTTCCACGACATGGGAATAGCTACTCCCATAGAAGTGTCATTACAAACAGCACCTGTTGCTGTTGTTCCAGGGTTGGGTGTGTTTTTGTCTGATGATCCGCCATACGCCGAAGCGGTTCCCGTACGCCATCCGCTTGCATTACTTGCGGGAGGATCAATCTTGTTACTATTATTATTTGAAGAGCTCGAACCGCTACTTGAACCACCCGTACCCGCGGACGTATTCCAGTTGCCATTCAGGGGCTTATCGTTATTTTGCGATGATTGTTGTTCTTGTTGCATAGCAGCAGCCTGTGCTTGCAATGCTGCAATACGAGCACGTTCTGATTCAATATTAGAGACTTTAGCGGAAGCTGCCGACACAATCTGCTCTGCTTGAGATCGTTTTTCTGCTGCTTGACTCAACAGTGTTTCCTGCGCATCTTTTTTGCTGTCCAAATCAGCAAGGCGAGTCTCAAGCTCATCTTTCAATCGCTTTTGTTCAGCAACAATCTTTGCTTGGGCCTCTTGGATAGAACTGTAATACTCAATATTCTTCATGAAGTCAGACATATTCTCTGACTTCAGAAAAATTGAAACGAGAGACATTGATGCATCGCTTTTATACGATGCACATACCGCATCTCCGAGGACCTTTTGACCCTCTTGCATAGCTGTTTGAGCATCAAGGACTTGATCGGTCGCTGCCGAAATTTGGCTATCGAGTTCTGCAGCTTGAGCTTGGAGCGCATTATACTCCGCACTAATAGCGTTGAGGTCGGCTGCAGCAGCATTTAATGCCGCCTGTGCATCTGCCAAATCATCTGCATAAGCAGGTCTAAGTGTTGTACCATACGGCAACCCGAGGGACAACACTAAAAGAGCGCTCATACTAAGCGCTACCAAACTTTGTATTTTTGCCTTTGCAGACATGACGCTAATTATAGCGATGGCCTTTCTGAGTGCAAAATCTAGACACCCGCAAACGGTCATTCACTCCTCAAAACCTATACATCTTGACATAACTGCAATCACGTATGCGCTTTTGCTACAGTATCTTTTCTCGCTATATCTGCAGGTTATAAGGTGTTTTTTAACGACAATACTGCAGGTACGCCACGCACCACACAGATCGCTGCGCCTTGTGTGCATCTTGTGTATACAAATGTATACAAACGTACTATCGAACAGCATGGGACGGTATGGCATCACCAAACATCGCGAATAATCCCGGCAACAATCCCGTGCTCATAGCTCTTGTGTATATATTGCGCATATAAAAAGCGCAGATCCCAAAAAGAATCTGCGCATTATCTCGCACTATGAAGCACACAAGCAGGCCGCTCATCCCGCGCACCTGCACTGTACTCACTTAGTGAATAGTGTTGCCAACGTAAGGCGTTTTATCCTTCAAGAGAACGTCATGTGCACCGCCCTCAACAATGGAGGTTGCAGAAACAACAGTGAGTTTTGCTTTCTCTTGGAGCTCAGGAATAGTAAGCGCACCACAGTTGCACATGGTAGATTTCACTTTGGAAAGCGTCAGACCCACATTATCTTTCAAAGAGCCCGCATAAGGAACGTAAGAATCAACACCCTCTTCAAACGACATGCCCTTCTTGGAGCCGCCCAAATCATAGCGCTGCCAATTGCGAGCACGGCTTGAACCTTCGCCCCAGTACTCTTTCATATAGTTGCCATTGACGTTGACTTTATTGGTCGGAGACTCATCAAAACGAGCAAAGTAGCGTCCCAGCATCAAGAAGTCAGCACCCATAGCAAGTGCAAGCGTCATGTGGTAGTCATATACAATACCACCATCAGAACAAACAGGAATATAGATACCAGTCTCACGGAAGTACTCATCACGCGCTTTAGCTACATCAATAAGCGCGGTTGCCTGACCACGGCCAATACCCTTTTGCTCACGGGTAATGCAAATAGATCCGCCGCCGATACCAACCTTGATAAAGTCAGCGCCAGCTTCAGCCAAGAAACGGAAGCCCTCACCATCAACGACATTACCCGCACCAACCTTAACGGAATCTCCATAATGGTCACGAATCCAAGCAATCGTGCGGCTTTGCCACTCTGAGAAGCCCTCAGATGAGTCAATGCAGAGTACGTCAGCACCTGCCTCAACTAACGCAGGAACGCGCTCAGCATAATCACGCGTATTGATACCAGCACCAACGAGATAGCGCTTATGATCATCAAGCAACTCATGAGGATTAGATTTGTGAGACTCATAGTCTTTACGGAATACCATATACAAAAGGTTACCCGCATTATCAACAATAGGAAGCGAATTGAGCTTGTTATCCCAAATAATATCGTTCGCTACTTTGAGCGATGTGTCAGCAGGAGCAGTAATCAACTTCTCAACAGGAGTCATAAAGTCAACAACCGGAGTAGAGAGATCCATACGAGACAAGCGATAATCACGTCCCGTTACAATACCTAAAAGTTTGCCCTGAGGACGACCGCCCTCAGTAACAGGCATGGTGGTATGTCCACTCTTTTCTTTAAGCGCAACAACATCAGCAAGCGTTGCATCAGGAGAAAGATTGGAGTCGGAGCGCACAAAACCTGCTTTGTGATCTTTAACGGAGCGCACCATAGCAGCCTGTGACTCAACTGACTGAGAGCCATAGATAAATGACAAGCCGCCTTCTTGTGCAAGTGCAACCGCCATCCCATCGTCCGACACCGCCTGCATGATTGCAGACACCATAGGAATAGAGAGTTTAATCGAGGGCTCTTCACCCTTCTTAAACTTCACCAAAGGCGTTGCTAATGAAACTGAATCAGGGGTACATTCTGCAGAAGAATAACCCGGAACCAATAAATATTCATTAAAGGTACGTGATGGCTCATCAAAGATATACGCCATGGTTAACTCCTATCTTCTTCCTCGTGTCTGTAATTGTTGCCCATGTTGGTAGTTTTACCAGTATAGAACCATCTTCATAGTTCCGTACTTTCAATTTGGCGATGGGGTTTACTCAGCACGCAAGAAAGCTTTGTATCCCAGATATGCCTCGTAAATATCCACCTTTGAAGTAACTTCCCAGGGAGAATGCATGGAAAGCACCGCAACGCCTGAGTCAATAACATCCATGCCATATTTTGCAGGAATATAGGCAATGGTTCCGCCGCCGCCTGCATTAACGCGACCAAGTTCTGCCGTCTGATATTTGATGCCAGCATCGTCTAAAATGCGGCGCAGTTTCGCAATGTATTCTGCATTAGCATCATTGGAGCCTGATTTACCTCGTGATCCCGTGAATTTATTAAACACCAAACCGCGACCAGCAAATGCGGTGTTTTTAGTCTCAAATACTGATGGATACGCTGGGTCAAAAGCAGCCGATACATCAGAAGAAAGCATGCAAGAATTGGCGAGTGCATGACGCAATGCCAAGTTACCCGTTTCACCCGCCATATCCATAATTTCAGCGATTGTGTTTTCAAAAAACACGCTTGACATACCCGTTGCACCAACAGAACCAATCTCTTCTTTATCAACCAAGATAGTCACTGAGGTACGCTTAGGAGCATCAACGTCAAGCTGAGCAAGGAGCGAAGTGAACGCGCAAACGCGATCATCTTGTCCATAGCCCACAATCATAGAGCGGTCGAGCCCACAATCACGCGCAGCGCCAGCAGGCACAATCTCTAATTCAGCTGAGAGAAAGTCCTCTTCTTCCACTCCATATGTCTCATGAAGAATGGAAAGCAGTTGTGCTTTAACGGCCTCTTTGAGACCCATCGCAGTAATTTTGTCGGCATAAGTTGCCCCATCGGCCTTTGCTGCTTTTTCGATCTCTTCTGCCTTTTCAGCTTCTACAATTAAAGGCTTAGAGCCCACCAAAACATCAAGCGCCTCACCCTCAATCAGGGAATCACCGGTCTTCTTCATTTGCTCTGCGCCCAAGTGAGGCAAAAGATCCGTAATCACAAGCACCGGATCATCAGGGCCATCGCCCAAAGAAATATCAATGACACTTCCATCTTTAAGAGCAACAACGCCATAGAGCGCAAGCGGCAAAGTGACCCACTGATATGCTTTAATGCCGCCATAATAGTGTGTATCTAAGAAAGCAAAGTCGTGGGACTCGTACACGGGATTTTGCTTGATGTCCAAGCGAGGCGAATCAATGTGGGCACCCAAAATATTCATGCCTGATTCAAGCGAATCTTCACCCAATTGAACTAACATGATAGCTTTGCCAGCATTAGTGGCATACACCTTATCCCCTGGGTTGAGTGTTGATGCCTCATTGCGCAAAGCCATAAGATCTTTATAACCAGCTGCCTGCGCCATCTCTACTGCACGGCGCGTACATAAGCGTTCTGTTTTGCACTCTGAAATAAATGTACGGTATTGATCCGTTACCGTTTTGAGCTCATCGTTTTGTTCAGCCGATAATGATTTCCAAGCAATATCTCGTTCCATACTAATCTTCTCTTTTCTCTCCTAGGTGATGTCTCTATGATTCCTGGGTAGTCCTTAGATGATCTCCACATGATCCTTAGACAATCTCCATACGATCTATTCATTATCTGTCCAACTACTTATTTCACCACAAATTTGGTTACTGGACGATAACAGAGTTATGTGAAAGCACTCATAACTCAAAATGTTTTGGCTCTCTTTTGCGTCTTTTTAGTATCATATCTATATCTCATAATCACTTAATAACGTTTATGAAAGAGAGAAGGTAGATCATGACCCAACAAGTACGCGACGTTCTTCCTACCGCAGAGAATTCTCACAATTTCAATATTGTGCCTGATGCTCAAACGGTAGTTGGAACTTCACTTGATAATCTTAAAGCTGCTGTTACAGGTGAGACCGGCGCTTCAGCAAAATACACTGCATTTGCTGAACTTGCAGAGCAAAAAGGCTACGAACAATTAGCACGTTTATGGCGTGCAACTGCTGCTGCTGAACAGTTCCATATCGCTATGGAATACAAGCTTGTTCAGGAAGTTGAACCCGAGTGGGAAAAGCCTGTTGCTGAATATGTAGCTGGCACCGAACTTGACCTTGACTTAATCTCCTCTGCTTATGGTGAGATGTATGAAACCTCCGACATGTATCCTTCCTTCATCAAGAAGGCGCAAGAAGAGGGCAACACCAAAGCTGAGTTTGTATTCACCCGCGCTAAGCTTGCTGAAGCATACCACGCAGAACGTTATCTGAACGCATACAACAACATCGACAACCCAGACAACGAGCACTATTATCTCTGCCCAATCTGTGGCTATATCCACAAGGGTGAAGACTTTGAGAAGTGCCCTATCTGCTTTACCCCACGCGACAAGTTCATCCAGTACTAAGTTCAGCCCTAAGCTGGTTCTTCCAAAGAACACACAGACTGCGTGAACTACGCAGATCCCGACATGATTTGAGAATCTAAGTTCCAAATCATGCGAATCATGTGAAGTATTTCCCTGCACGCGAGCACCCCGTCATTGCGCGGGGTGCTTTTGTTTCTACGCGTGGGGCGATTTAAAATAACCATCTCATCGTAATCACTACCATGGTGGTTAACCTCACATTTTGTAAGATTCTGCAAAATGATAAATTAACCTCACATTTTGTAGATTTTAATATTTTGTGAGGTTATAAGGTGTTTATACAGATTTGGGCTTTACGCTCATTGGCTAAGGTAGGCAGGAGAATCCCATGAGCAGTCAAGCAGAGTATGATATACAACATAACCTTGAGACTTTTCGTCGCCTTATCGATAATGCCGAACCAGAAAGCATCTGTTTCTTTGGTGGGGCAGGCGTATCAACGGCATCAGGTATCCCAGATTTTAGAAGCGCAACAGGCATCTTTAATGAGCAGTATCCTTATCCGCCTGAGGTTATTGTCAGTCATTCGTTTTTCATGGAGTATCCGCAAGCATTCTATGATTTTTATCGCGCCAAGATGATCTTCCCAAACGCCAAACCTAATCAGGCGCACATCAAACTCGCACAGCTTGAGCATGCGGGTAAAGTACGTGGCGTTGTCACACAAAACATTGATGGGCTCCATCAAAAAGCAGGATCAAGAAAAGTCTATGAACTCCACGGTTCTGCCCATAAGTATTCTTGCATGACATGTGGCGCAACCTACTCGCTGGACGACATCATGGCAACCAGCAACGTCCCTCATTGTTCTTTATGCGATGGGGTTATCCGGCCCGATGTTATCCTCTACGAAGAACCACTCGATCCAACCGTGGTAGAAAAAGCCGTTGAATCCATCGCTCGCTCCTCAATTTTGATTGTGGGAGGTACAAGCTTGACCGTATATCCTGCAGCGGGTTTTTTACAATACTTTACTGGTGATCATCTGGTCATTATCAATCACACACCTACCTCTTTTGATAAGCAGGCAGATCTCTGTCTGACCTGCGATATCGCCCACGCGTTTGATTTCTAGGCTTGTTGAGATGCATAGAGCTGAAATGTACGAGTTTGAAACATGCAGATTTGAAACGCGCGCATTGAAATGTACGAGTTTGAAACATGCAGATTGAAGTGTGTAGGTTTGAGGTATATAGGTTTTAGACGTATAAGCTTAGAGATATTCTTTAACAAGACGATCAAGCGTGCCGTCTTCTTGCATGGCTTTAATTTCTTTACTCAAGGCATCTGCAAGACCTGTATCAATGCGGCTAACCGCCAAGACAAATCTATCCGCGACAATGACCTGCTCAAGCTCTTTAAACGCAGGCTTTCCTGTTGTCTGATCAATGGGATGTTCGGCAAGCAATCGATTAGCTTGATTTGCATCCAATACCAATGCTGCAACCTCGCCTGAAGAAAGAGCATTAACGCAATCTGCAAGATTGCGATAGGTTTTTACCTCTTTCGACACATTCACACAAGCATAGCGATAGGAAGAAGAATCAGCCAAAGCACCCACCGCATAGGTCCCATCGGCAAGTTCTGAACGAGCCACAATACTCTGGTCGTTTCGCACTACGATAGATTGGTTCGCCTCGTAATACGGAATAGTGTAATCCACATTAGCCGACTCAAGCGATCGTGCCGTAAACGACGCTAAGGCAACATCAGCTGCATCATCTTCGAGCGTGGTCAGGCATTTGGTAACGCCCTCCTCATGATTGACGGCATCACAACTGCGAATCTGACATTCAAGTCCCATGCGAGATGCAAGTTCCTGCACGACTGCCACACCATATCCTGTTGGATTTGAACCTTCGTAATACTCATAGGGTGGATTATCAAGTGCAGCAACTACAAACAACTTGCCCTCTTCCAAGAGCGCATATCCCTCTGTCGTCTTAACGCTATGTGGGGCACAAGCAGTAAGTCCCCCCATCACACCAAGCACACTTACGCACAGCACCAAGGTATACATAATCCTCGTGAGCCCTCTGCCAAGCGTGCCAAGCCCTCTGCCAAGCGTGCCGATGAGCCCCCCACTGAGCTTCATATCTCGGAATAGATGCACCACCGGTAATCCCATCGCCTTCATTATTACGCCATCGCCTTTGGAGTGCCTTGCACGCCTTGCGCATCAGAAGACGGATGAACCAGTGCGTCTCCCTCATCGCCATAGCCATCACCCTTGCCGTCTTTCCCGGCATCTTGCGCCTCCAGCGCGGCCTCCACAGACTCGAGAAGAAGATCGTTTGGCTTAATCCAACCCATACGCCTAAACCAAAGACCAAACAGCCAGGTCAAGATGGCGGGCAAAATAAAGCACACCAGCACAAGACCAATCCAATCAAAAGCAGTAATGGCTGTCATGGATCCAGCTGCAATATCATTAAGCCAGCCAGTGTAGACCCCAATAGGACCAACAAAACCGCAGGTACCCATACCTGAAGCAATAGCAGCACCGTTCATTTTGAGCTGGAAAATACAGGTGGCAATAGGTCCGGTAATTGCAGACGCCAAAATAGGTGGAATCCAGATGCGAGGGTTCTTGATGATATTGCCCATCTGAAGCATAGAGGTGCCAATTCCTTGCGAGATCAGACCACCCCATTTATTTTCTTTAAAGCTCATAACCGCAAAGCCCACCATCTGAGCACAACAACCAGCGAGCGCCGCACCGCCAGCAAGACCCGTAAGCGAAAGCGCAGCACAAATAGCAGCAGATGATATGGGAAGCGTCAAACAGATTCCCACAATAACCGACACAATGATTCCCATTAAGAAAGGCTGCAAATCAGTCGCCCACATGATGATTCCGCCAACCCATGAAGCACCGGCTCCAATACCAGGCGCAAACGCAAACGAACACACGCAACCAATCATAATGGTGACAAAAGGCGTGACCAAAATATCAATCCTTGTTTCACCTGCAACAAGTTTACCTACTTCAGCGGCAATAATTGCCACAACAAGCACCGCCAAAGGGCCACCAGCACCACCCAGTGTATTTGCTGCAGCACCTACGGCGACAAGAGAAAACAAGACAAGCGATGGGGCTTTGAGCGCATATCCGATCGCTACCGCCATAGCAGGACCAGCCGCAGCCTTTGCGAAATCTCCAACATCAACAAGAAGCGGTATACCTACTTGCTGACCTATCGTAGACAAAATTGTTCCCATTAAAAGAGATGCAAATAAACCTTGTGCCATAGCCGACAACGCATCAATAAGATAGCGCTGGACAGAAACTTCAACATCCTTCTTTTTGAGGAACTCCCCTACCGCCATATGTTCTACTCCTGATCTTGATTGTTGTCTTGAGTCGGCTGGGCAACCGTGGTGTTTACGATGTCGTTAGCACTCGCGATAGCACCTGTAGCGTTAGTAGCCTCATTGCCTGCGAACGAGCCATGAGCTTCTTCAAGCGCCTCAAAGGCCACCGCATAACCACCTGCACCATAATTGAGTGCCTTGGAAACGCGCGCAATCGTCGTTGCTGACGCACCGGTCTTTTGTTCAATAGCGGTATACGACTTGCCCGCCTTGAGCATACGTGCCACATCCAAGCGTTGTGAAGTATCTTTTATCTCGCGTACGGTCAACAAATCTTCAAACAATTTAAAAATGTCATCGGGATTGGTTACATGGGCAAATACTTCCAGCAACGCATCCACTTCGGGAGTTCGAATATCGCTCATATCTCTCCTACCCGCTACCATACGGAGCTTATCGCGGTTTTAAGGCCTTTGCGCTCTACGACTAGCTTTGGGTCCCTGACACACTCCCACCCATACGTTTCAGCTATGAGGCCCTTTTAAGAAAAGAGCCTCAACCCCTAACGGTCAAGGCTCTTGTATCTCTTCTGATTATCCTCGTTATTTAATACGAGTGATCCACTCTTCGTACTCAGGAACACGACCGTAAGCGACATCAAAATAGCGCTTCTGAAGTTGCGTCGTGATAGGACCACGATCACCCACTTCACGATCATCGATTGAATGAATAGGGGTAAGTTCAGCAGCAGATCCAGTCATGAACGCCTCATCGGCAATGTATAAATCAGCACGCGTCAAGCTCTCCTCAAGTGCTGGGATATCCAAATCACAAGCGATGGTCAACACCGAATCACGAGTAACGCCCTCAAGCAAACCATCAGACAGCGGAGGAGTCGAGAGAATACCGTTGCGAACAACAAACAAGTTCTCGCCCGTACCCTCAGTCACATAACCATTCTCATTGAGCATGATAGCTTCAGAGTAACCGTGATTTTTAGCCTCAAGCTTAGCAAGAATTGAATTCAAGTAAGAGGCAGCAGACTTAATAGCAGGCGGGATTGCGTTAAAGGAACGTTGACGCCAAGAAGAGATTCCGACATCAATACCGCGCTCGAGTGCCTCGGCGCCAAGATACGCATCCCAAGGCCAAACAGCAATAATCACATCAACTGGAGCACCCGTTGGATCAACGCCCATTTGACCATAACCATAGTAAGCGAGCGGACGAATGTAGCAGGATTTGATGCCATTCGCTTTGATAATGTCAACCGTAGCCTGACAAAGCTCATCAACGCTATAAGGAAGATCCATCATGATCATCTTAGCGCTACGATGTAAACGCTCCATGTGATCTTGCAAACGGAATACGACAGAATCACCGGACTCCTCGTCAAAATAGCAACGAATGCCCTCAAACACAGCCGATCCATAGTGGAGAGCATGCGTCAAAACATGCGTTGTTGCGTCTTCCCACGGAATGATCTCACCGTTTTTCCAAATGTAAGAAACGGGCTGCAAATCTGCCATAATGCTTCCTTTCCAATACTTTTGCTATGCCGCCGTCTCTGGGCGGGTCTTATGCAATTGCTAATTGTACTCCAATTAGATGGAGTGGTTAGAAGAAGCTCTAAAGAAGGTTCAAAGAAGCGGACAAAAGAAGTGATTGGTGATTAGATTTTTGGAAGAGACACACCAGTTGTCCCTGGCACAACATCTTCTACAGCATTTTCGGCAATGTTTCCTGTAGCATCTCCGGCAACGTTTCTCACAACATTCCCTACGCTACTCTCATGGTTTATATAAACCGATTCCCTGAAAGCTTTATTTTCCTGGTCGAACTCATCGCCTATTTGACGTGCGCGCTCTTCAATCTCGTGATTTGCTTGCAGTGCTGCTGCGCGAGCCGCTGCAGCAACGTGAGCAGCCACATGACCCCCATCGCCCACTTTATAAAACTGCGAGGTTGCACCAAGCTCGAGCTCCATTTGCTCAGTAACGAGAGCCTGCTCTCGCATCTGTTCCCGTCGCTTGCGTGCCGCTTCTTCCACGTCACTTGTCTCAACTACATGCATCATTGCCTGCATACGTCGCTCAACATCTTCAATAATCTCAGAACAACTTTTGAGCTCGTTGTACATAGCAGTGTCGCCCTGATACTCTTTGCGTTTATATTTGATCGTATGTTCAAGACTTGCCCAGAAATCCATTGCAAGCGTACGAAGCTGGATTTCAACCGGAACATACTGCTTACGATCCAAAAAATACACGGGAATTTTAACAATAATGTGGAGCGATCGATATCCATTAGGTTTAGGATTTGCCACGTAATCTTTGCGTCTTACAAGCTGAAGATCGTCCTGTGAAAGTAATACCTTTTCAAGCGCATATACATCATCAATATAGGAGCAAATTACGCGTACCCCTGCAATATCCATGATATTTTTTTCCATAGCCTCAATGGTAAGCGGATACCCTTGACGCTCTAACTTCTCATATACGCTCCGTGGACGCTTCAAGCGCGATTCAATATGATGAATAGGATTGCGATTAAAGCGATATTCAAGGTCAGCATCGAGCGTTTCAAAACGAGCCACCATTTGATTGATAGCCGCCTCATATTTTTTAAAAATAGTCGATGAGGCCTTTTCAAAAAACTCAAACCGCTCGGTTATGAGCTCAAGTTGTTGAGATATAGCGGGATTTGATGCCATCGCCCGTGCACCTCTCCTCACGAAATCAGAGAACTATTACCTAATGCCATCTTATGCTTCATATCTAATGCCGCGTGCTTTATGCACGCAGACTTCATGACAGCCATAGAAAGCTCTTTTGTATGCGCTCATAGCTTACAGAATACTGGTTTACCTCTGTTTCTTTTATTACCTAAATGTTTTTTATTAAAACTCCATGAGCATTACGAAAAACAAACTTTATTGCCTCTCACAAACGACAAACCCCGAGGAAACTCCTCGGGGTTTGCCAATCGGGCGGGAAGCGCAGTAGATACAATATGAATTACCTACTATTCAACCTATATACTTCTAGAATTTGCTCCTAGAATTCCCATAAAACGCTTCTCTCTACTCTTTTTTATTCTTTCCTCATACGGCGTCGAGCAACCACAAGTGCAGCTCCCGCGATAAGGGCTATTGTTCCAACACCAAAGGCAATAAGAGCGGTAGTGTCTCCAGTCTTTGCAAGTTTGGCAGCTTCTGCTTGTTGTTCAGGGGTACCTAAGACATGCTCTTGGGCAGTAACCTTCTCTGATGGAT
>CAJMOJ010000018.1 GCA_905215035.1 uncultured bacterium | reverse complement strand
TGGGATATGGAATACCTTAGACAGCAACATAGTCGGCATTCCAACGCATAAGAGTTTTGTTGCTTGTTGCGTCGAGTAATATCAACCTGCTGTACTGTCTATCGACGGCAAATACATAATGGCCAAATGTGCTAGACACAGATACTTGGATTGGCATATCAATATCCGGATTGGCAGCTATATTTGATGCGCTTACGTTGCTCCCCAATTTGACTGTACGGGATATGGAATACCCCTATTGCACGACAAGCATATAAGCTATCTGTACTTGTTTCTTCTCTGTGTCTCTAACTGATATTTGTAGCGTGTTTTTACCACTCATTAAAGCAGAACACGACACAGATGACGGCCTACCACCAATGACAGATACATAAGGCAAGCATAATTTCGTGTTCGAAGTAGCTACATTAACAACTGCAAGCCCATTTGATGTGCAGTCAGCTACAATGACTCCAACTTCACATAGACGCGATATGGAATACTAGTCCCAGCTTACACGCTTAATCGTTTTATTCTGATTTAGATCATATAAGGTTATCCCGTAATCAATGGATGCGTGAAGCAAGTATCTGCCAGTCGAACTTGTCGCACCTACTTGAATTAACTGACCCGCGGCTGGTGCAGCGCCGACAAACGCGTCGGAAACAGTACTTGTTTTTCGTACGGCGTTGGATGCCGAGGATATGGAATACCTTATTGAGCAATATAATCAGCATTCCAGCGGCACAATACCTTTTTAGTATCCACGTCGTAAACAAATATTCGTGCATTAGGTATATCGAAAATTAGTTGTCGCTGTACATTACTATTTGGCATCTTGAATAGGAACGCTGGGCTACCAGTAACACCGTTGTCAAACGCTGTCACCTCTGATACCGAGTTAGTCATTTTCCATTGGGATATGGAATACCTAGAATTGCGCAATTACCTTTTCGATCAACCATTCACCTCGGTATTCAACATTGGCTAACATGCGTTTATTTACTGGGTCATAAGTGAAGAACAGGCGATTGTATTCATCGGCCATTAAATGCGTACTAACTCTGTTGTCTGATATGGATGTATGAACTTGGTTTATGGAATGCCTAAGACAATATCCAATTTGACCACGAAGTCGATTCTGCGCCTGATTTCCTACGTGAATATATACCGCTATTTGTTAGTACGAGTATATCTCTTACGGTTGATTCAGTCCCCACAACTATTATGTCACACCATTTATATGTTGGCGGACAGTTGGTCATATCTATATCAGCCCACCAGACACCAATCGGTAAATTGTTAAAATCTTTGCAATTAATTTCAGATACCTTGCGAATTAAAAATGGGCTGCGAAATATGGAATCACGCAGCCATTTTATAATCTGTAATTACACGTATACCTGCATACATGTCAGCACATGATTTACCGATTATTGATCTAGCAACCTTACGTTGTGCCCTCTTAGCTGATGCAACTGAAAGCGCATAGTAATACCTGTATGTTGTTTGGATATTTGAGTGTCCCATCATTGCAGCAACATCCTGTATTGGTACTTTTGCTGCAGCAGCAATTGTGCCCCATGTGTGCCGTAGATTCTTTGGTGTTATGTACGGTAGCTTGTTGCGCTTAATCCAGCTCTTAATACTTCTTGCAACTTGGCTAGGCTTCAAGTTGCCTATGATACGTCCTTTTGGTCGTCCGAGCGCTACCCATATCTGATGCAAGCGATCTAGCGCCCAAGCGGGGAGACAGCAATCACGTTCACCTTTAGCAGTTTTGGTAGGGTATTCGTACAACGTGCTTTTAACTTCCTGTAGCGTGCCTTTAATCGGCACAACACCTGTGCGCCAGTTGACATCTTGCCAACTCAAATAATAGTTTTCTCCTGGACGTACTCCCAATGCTGCACTAATAATAAGCGTCGCTTCATGACGATGACCTACAAAACCACGCACTAGCTTTTTCAATCTACGTGTTGTTAAAACGGCGGGTTTATACGCGGCCTTACGCGGCATCTCAATTCCTACGGTGGGGTCTGGGACATACAGCGACCATTTACGTATTGCCCACCTAATTATTTGGCGTAGGCATTTGTAGGCTTTTTCTGCTCCACCTGCTCCAATTTCGCGACCTAGTTCATCAACCCAATCTTGTAGTTCGTCTCGGTCGATCTCTTGGATTTCTAAATTGCCCCACTTGGGGATCACGTGGAGTTCGATTGATGACTCGTATCCTGCCACAGTGTTAGCGCGGCGGCGTTTAGTTTTTTCGGGTAGATAGTGCTCACGGGCAATAGTAGTTAGATTCATGGTTGATTCCTCTCATACAACAAATCCGTAGTTTTACGACACCTCCTCTATTTTGGTCGTAACAATACATAACGACCGAAAGAAGGATTTATGGAGATATTAGAAGCTCTGTTTGTTGAGTGGCAACCAATTGCTGTTGCTGCTGTAATGATGGCGCTCGACATCCTAACGGGATTTGCAGCTGCTACAAAAAACGGCGCAGTCGAATCGGGAAAAATGCGTGAAGGGCTCTGGCATAAAGCAGGGTTTATTGGGCTTGTTATCCTGGCGTACATTTGGGAAGTAGGAAGTATCTGGATCAACCTTGAAACCGCCACTCTTGGTTTTAGTATTCCCGAAGTTCCCGCTGTAGGAGTAATCTGCGCGTTTATTGTTGCTATCGAGATCGTAAGCATCCTAGAGAACCTTGCAGCATTAAACCCTGATATTGCCCATCTACCAATCATTAAACAACTCAAAACACATGATCCAGATCGTGCGGAAATTACAGTCGAACTTGAAAAACCGCATGATGAGGTTGAGGCACGAGCTCGTACTAATACAAAAAAGGAGCTCTAGTCATGGATTCAACAATTGATAACAACTTTACCTATCACAAGCCATCTGATGAAACTGCGGCAACCTATGAGCTTATTCGTCATGAAGGTAGACGTCTTGCTCATCTTATCGATGATGAATGTCCTACATCGCGCGAAAAATCTCTTGCGTTAACCAAGCTTGAAGAAACCGTTATGTGGGCTAATGCATCTATTGCTCGCAATTCTAAACAATTAAAAATCGGTGGAACTGAGTAGAGAGGATCAAAACATGCCAACTAATGGAATTAGCCTTCCCGATGAGGACAAAGTAGAAATCCCGGAAGGAGAAGAGGCGACCGAAGAGATGTGGATTGAGCTTACCAATCAAAAGGGAGATGATGACGATGAGTAATTCTGCTCTTGTACAACATACACACCTTTCTCCCAATCATTCAGGCAAACGTACCCAACCCATCACAAAGATCACTCCTCATCACATGAGCGGCAATTTATCGATTGAAACATGCGGAAATGTCTTTGCTCCAGCATCGCGAAAAGCTTCATCCAATTATGGCATCGGCTCTGACGGTCGAGTGGGTCTCTATGTTGACGAAGTTAATAGACCGTGGACATCCTCGAGCGCATACAACGATCAACGTGCGGTAACTATCGAAGTTGCTAATTCCCAATGCGGAGGTAATTGGCCTATCTCTGAAAAAGCTTGGAGCACTCTTGTTGATCTTTGTGTTGATATTATTAAGCGCAATCCTGGTATTAAGCGTGCAGATGGTCGCCCTGGCTTAAATTACACTGGCGATCGTAATGGATCTTTAACTAAGCATAAGATGTTTAGCAATACCGACTGCCCTGGAACCTATTTGGATCAACGTTTAAAAGATCTTGCAAATGCTGTTAATGCAAAACTCGATGGTCAAAGTTATGTAGTGCCAGCTGATACAACAGCCAACAATCAAGCATCTAATAAACAACCGACACAACAAAATGCAACTATTAGCGATGTGCAATCATGGGCTAATGCTAATTATGGTGGCATTCTAGGTTTTAAGCTTGCAGTAGATGGCATCTATGGACCAAAGACTAAAGCAGCTCTTGTTAAAATCCTGCAACATGAACTTAACAAGCAATTTGGCGCAGGATTAAAAGTTGATGGAGACTTCGGCGAAAAAACAAAAGCTGCCGTAGTCAACATCAAATACGGTAATTCTGGCAATATTACTAAGACTATGCAGGCGCTTCTAATCTGTCATGGATTCCCGCTTGGTACATTAGATGGTAAATTTGGCGATAAAACAAAATCGGCACTTGGCTCGTTCCAGGAATCTAGAGGACTTACTAAGGATTATATTGCTGGTGAAAATACTTTCTCTCGCCTCTGCGCGTAATCGCTTAGCAAGCAACTAATTGATTCTAATCTAGATTAAAGAGACCTCGTTTTGGGGTCTCTTTTTACTTGCCAAAACTTGCCAAAAAATTTATTTGACAAATTGTAAATTAAAGTTTTGCCTGGTCAGCAACTTGCCAAAACTTGCCAATTTGAGCGAACAATATCGAACGCTATCAAACAAAAAACCCGCTTTGACCTGGCAAAACGGGTAAATGTTCATGGTGGTCGGAGGGGGACTTGAACCCTCGACACGCGGATTTTCAGTCCGCTGCTCTACCATCTGAGCTATCCGACCAAATATGTTGTGCGTCTCTCACTTAATTACGTGGTCGCGGTTTTAACACAGTATCAAGTGCGCTTCTAACTATGCTTATCAGCTGTGACGCGAGTCATTATTATACGCATATGCATACATCGGTCAAGAGAAGAGCATAACCGATGCGCACATATAAGCGGTGAGTGTAGTCGCCGCTCCTCTTGCCAATCCCCTTATGAGGCTAGCAAAACCTTTTTATTCCCAAGCGCTCCGACCTTCAAGAGCACGCTTGCCAATATCTCCGCGGAACTGCTTGCCTTCGAAATTGATGCATTCAACTGCGCGGTACGCTCTATCACGTGCTTTTTCAAAGGTTGAACCCAATGCCACCACATTCAAAACACGACCACCATTGGTCACAAGTTCACCATCAGCATTAAGGGTGGTACCAGCATGGAATACGATGGTTTTGTTTTGGTCTTCGGCCTCTTCAATCCCTAAGATAACTTTACCCTTTTCATACGATCCGGGATAACCCTCAGAAGCAAGTACTACCGATACCGCCCAATCATCAGACCACGTAAGCTTAATATCCTCCGGTTTACCCAAAGCGACAGCCTCCATGATATCCACCAGATCAGACTCAAGACGAGGAAGAACAACTTGAGTCTCAGGATCACCAAAACGCGCATTGAACTCAAGCACCTTAGGCCCCTCAGGCGTAAGCATAAAGCCGCCATAGAGACATCCCCGATAATCATGTTCAAAAGGAGCACGTGCAGTGGCTTGGGCAGCCACTTCCATAATGCGCACCATCTCCGCCATTTCATCTTGTGTAACGATTGGCACCGGCGAATAAACACCCATGCCGCCCGTATTAGGACCTAAGTCGCCATCATAAGCACGCTTGTGATCTTGCGCTGGTGCCATGCAAAATGCTTGGCCGCCGGTAACGAAGGCAAGCAGTGAGCACTCAGGACCGGTGAGCATCTCTTCAATAACAACCGTCGAACCCGCATCACCAAAAGCGCCATTAAAGCAGTCGCTCACTGCTTGCAAGGCGTCTTCAAGCTTCTCAGCGATGATGACGCCTTTACCGGCGGCCAACCCGTCGGCTTTCACCACAAGCGGAGCGCCGAGTTCCTCACAGTAGGCACGCGCGGCGGCCTCATCGCTAAAAGACTGATAGCGAGCCGTTGGAATATTATTGTCAATCATAAATTGTTTGGAGTAGGTTTTAGAACCCTCAAGCTGGGCACCTTGCGCATCAGGCCCAAACACCATAACGCCTGCCGCGCGCAACACATCAGCAACGCCGGCAACTAAGGGCGCCTCAGGGCCAATAACTACAAGATCAATATCATGGTCACGCACAAAACCCAGTACTGCTTCTCCATCTTCGGCATCAAGTCCGGCGATATTAGTAGCAACCTGCGCGGTGCCGCCATTGCCTGGAGCAACGTAGAGTTCAGTGGTACGAGGTGATTTAGCGAGCGCCCACGCAAGGGCATGTTCGCGTCCGCCACTACCTAAAACCAAAATATTCATTACTGCGTCTCCTTATTTGGCTTCCCAGCCTCTAAAGATGGTCTGATTGCGATCAGGTCCTACTGCAATGATGGAAGCAGGAACGCCGGTAACCTCTTCAAGGTAGGTAATATAGCGCTGCGCATTTTGAGGAAGCTCCTCAAATGTTGTGCAACCAGAAATATCAATGCCTTCCCAACCCGGCAACTCCTCATAGATAGGAGTAACGTTTTTGGGATAAATAACGCTATGCTGCATAGGGAAATAATCATATGTTTTACCGTCAGCTTCATAGGCCACGCACACCTTAATACGAGGCACGCAGGACAGAACGTCGAGCTTGGTAACTGCCATGTCTGTCATAGAATTAACCTCTGCGGCATAACGACCTTCAACGGCATCAAACCAACCGCAACGACGCTTGCGACCTGTGGTAACGCCGTATTCGCCACCGACCTTGCAGAGCAACTCACCGGTCTCATCATGCAACTCTGTTGGGAAAGGACCAGAACCAACACGTGTGATATAAGCCTTAGCAATACCTAAGACCTTATTGATAGCTTTTGGTCCTACGCCTGATCCTGTCGGTGCGCCACCCGCACAGCATGAGGATGAGGTGACAAATGGATAGGTACCATGATCAATATCAAGCATGGTTCCCTGTGCGCCTTCAAACAGGATGTTTTTATCCTCACGCAATGCCTGATTGAGCATCTGAGTGGTTTCTGCCATATGTGGGCGAATCACGTCAGCGTACGGAAGATACGCCTCACAAATTTGGTCAACGGTATAGGTAGGCAAGCCGTAAATCTTGTCCAAAATTTGATTCTTTAAATAAAGCGCAGCTTCGACTTTTTCGCGGAAGATTTTCTCATCAAGCAAATCCTGAACACGAATACCTACGCGTGCCACTTTGTCTTCATAAGCTGGACCAATACCACGCTTAGTTGTGCCGATCATGTGCTTGCCCAGCCTACGCTCGGAAGCTCCATCGAGCTCAATATGATAGGGCATGATAATGTGGGCATCACACGAAATCTTTAGATTATCCGTTGAGAACCCGGCGTTATTGAGCATGGTCATCTCTTCAATTAAAACTGAAGGATCAATCACGCATCCATTGCCAATCACGGGCGTAATGTGGTCATACATAACACCTGAAGGAATAAGGTGTAGCGCTAATTTCACGTCTCCGTGGATCACGGTGTGACCAGCGTTATTGCCGCCTTGATAGCGGACTACATAATCATAATCAGAAGAAATAAGGTCAGTAATTTTGCCTTTACCCTCATCGCCCCACTGAGCGCCAAGGAGAACGGTACTGGGCATGTGTATTCCTTTCGAGATGCCAAGTCTTACAGACTGATGATACTACACATCGCCCCTGTTTCTAGAGGGGGTTTTCCTACGGACGATGGAGTTACGCGAATGTCAAATCCACACACGTTTGCTCTCACGGCGCCGACACGTTTGCTCACGCATATTTACCCACACACGATTGCTTTCACGATGTCGACACCTTTACGCACGCACGCTTTCACGCGTGTTTGTAGGCTAGAGCGTAACAAGATTTGCTGATGGGTCAATCTCTTGTAAAAGCGCCACCACATCAGTGTGACACGTAAATAAGATCACTTGACGACGCTCAGCCAAATAGGCCAACGCCCGCGCAGCCCCTTGACGGCGCTCATCATCAAAATTAACCAAAATATCATCGGCTAAAATAGGAATTGAAGCACCTACCTTTTCAGCCGTTACCAAAAGTGCAATACGCAACGCCAGATAAAGCTGTTGACGCGTCCCAAGTGAGAGCAATTCAGGTGCACGCGTAGTCATAAGCGCATCGGTTACCTCAATCTGATTGTCAGAATTGATGCGTACTGAGCGCCACGTATTATTAGTCATAAGCGCAAAGAGCTCACTTGCAATCCGATACACCTCAGGCTGACTTTTCTTTTCCCACACTGAGATTGCCTCATTAAGTGAAGATTGGGCGATGAGGAGCACGGCAAGCTGATGCTCAGCAGCCGCCAAACGCGCCTCTACTTGAGCATATGCAAATTTAACCTCATCAAAAGTGGTGTCCCGCACCGCACCAGCAAGTTCCTGGGTGATACGACCAAACTCCGCATGTGCCTCTTCAGCTAATTCACGAGTCTGGCTGCGCTCATGGTTTTTCTGCTCAAGCCGTGCTGTAAGATCTTCTTGCGCTGTCGCTGGTTGTAATTTGAGCGACCAAAAAACATCCTGTTGGTCTGCCTCAAGCTGTGCAAGCTCTTCTTGTGCATGAGTAAGCTGGTCAGTGAGCAAGGCGATCGTTTTTGCTTGTGCTGCACGTTCTGCATTATACGCACGCACCTGATCAAGAAGAGCGCCTGCGCGACGCAGCGACCCTGCCGCACTTTGCAAATTATGACTATCCAAATAATTTTGTATTTGTTGAACAAGCGCTTCTTGATCAGTAAGCGCCGCATCCAACGCGTGTTTATCTTGGAGCATGACCCATTCAAGTTTTTGCAGTCGCTCCGTTTGCGCTTCTTCTTCCTTAGTGGGACGCAACAATACACTTGCTGCTCCTGCTCCCACAATAACAGCACCAATCGCCACAAGTACACCAATGCCAAGCACCGTAATACTTGATCGTTCCGTTCCTTGCAGACAGATAAAAATACCAAGGACAAGAAGCGCAAACGCAACGAGAATAGCACCTGCTAGTTGGATGCGGCGCTGACGGCGACGCCAGCCATTACGCTCCTTAGAATTGGTCGTAGTTTCAGCTTGCGCAAACTCAAATTCCGCCGTTGATTTGCGGGCGTCGCGTTGTGCGTTCTCTACCGCATGCTCAGCACGAACTTGCTTGTCCTCAAACGAATCAAGCGCATCGCGCACCTTGTTGAACGGTATTTGTTCCAGTGCTGCAAGTGATTGAATATCAGCTTTTTCTTGAACTGACAGCGCCCCCAAACTTGTCAAGGCGCTATCCTGATCAGAACCGTACGCATTTTGTGCGTCTGAAAGCGCTTGAGCCAGCTGATCCACCCGTGCTTGAGCGGCATCAAGACGTGCCTGAAGAGATTCCAATTGCGCCAAGCGTGCACGCAATTCTTCGATATCTGCATCTAATTCTTGCTGAGTAGCAGCCAATGTTTTTTTGCGTTCCGCAAATGAATCCAATCGCTTTTTTTCCAAACGCAAAGCATCCGCCTGACGTGCAAGCCCCGAAAGTTCATCGTGTAGTTCTTGTTTGCGCGCTCGAAGGTTAGGTATAGAATCAGGCAGCTGCGCAGACTTGCTCATGAGATCTTTAATACGTGCTTCAATAGTAGAGAGCGCATGAGCAGGCGATGCCTGAGTACCTGATCCAGCAGTCAGCAGGCGCGCCGTAACTTCCGTATGTCTATCAAGGCCTAACAGCTCATCGCTTGTTAAAGCAAACATCGTATCAAAAGTGGCCTTGTCAATATCCCCCACCACAGCTGCAAATTCAGGTGATTCCTCCGGTGTCACTCCTGGAGCACGCTTCAGCTCTACTACCTCGGTAGCGGTTCTGGCCGCTTCAGTTGCAGCAAAGAACAAACTTCCCGCACGCTCCGCAGTTTCAGGCTTGTAGGAATTAATATTTCCGCGTGCCGCAAGCCAGCCAAACAAAACACCACGAATCAACTGGTTAACTGTAGTCTTGCCAGATTCGTTTTTGCCATACACTACATTAAGACCTGGCGTAAAGGGACCTACAATCACGTTGGCAAATCGACCAAAGTTGGTAAGCTTGGTATGTTCAAGAAACCAAGTGCGCTTCATCATTTTTGTTCACCCGACGTGTTTGGCGTAGTCGCCGTATTGGAATGTAATGTGTTTAGCGTAGTTGCTGTATTGGGGTATGACACGCTTGCTGTAGTCGTTGCACTTGTTGCGGTTGGCGTGTTTGCGCTCAGCGTGTTTAGGATAGGTGCACTGGAAGCAACCCCATCGCCGAGTAAATCCAAAACGACCGTTTCTGCTTCATCCATCACGCCTTCCAGCGAATCAATCAGTTTGCGTGGTAAGGTAAGGCCCCGCTGGTAGAACTCCTGCTCAAGCTCTGCGACCGTTGTTGCCCGCGCGGCCGCTTTTTCATCAAGCGTGTGCATAAACACTGCTGGAAAAAGTCCTTCTGCTAGCAAGGCCTCACGATTCACCGGCGGATGCGTTGCACACGTCAGCGCATCGATAAAGAAAAAATCATAGACATCATTAAGGGCATGACGCATGTCTTGGCATACGCGTTCTGTCAGCTGCGCATGGAGCGTCGTTGTTCCTATTAATCGCACACGACAAATCATGTGCTGCGCATGCGAACGCGAATTAAGTGCAAATTGCGTTGCCTGGATCTTTTCTTGTATCTGAGTGACGGTTTCACACTCGGTTACATCAACTTCGAATCGCTGCCATACAACAGGAGCTGTAGGAACAAACTCTACACAGTTAGACGCTTTATACCCCCTGTCATCTATAGCGAGCGTCACCAGCAAAACTCCATGATCGCCCGTTTCTTGTATAGCTCGACCTTGCGGACATCCTGGAAATGCAATCACCGGAGCATCGGTCGGTATTACAACACGCTGATGAATATGACCGCACGCCCAGTAGTCAAGGCCACGACGCATGAGTTCTTGAGGATCAACAGGAGAGCGCGTTGGATCAATATTGAGTCCCGTATGAATGACGCCGATAGCAAAATCAGGCTCGGCACCATTGCCAAGCGCCGCACAACAGTTTTCCCACGTGATACCTTCAGACACATCGCAGTCTTGCGGAAATGATCGCGCGTAATAACCGCGTCCCCCAAGGACAACGCGGATCAGATCTGCTGCGGAACCTGAAGCGACACCTGATGCGTGGTTTGCTGCAACGCGTGATGGTTGATCTGATGCGTGGTTTGCCGCAGGCTGTTGTCTGCTATGAGCACCACGCACCTCATCGGCATAATCATCAGTATAGTCATCCTCATGCTCCTCATGCGAGGTAGCATGTTTAGTAAACGTGAAAAAGCTCGGCGCTTCAGCAGAAAACAAGTGTGTATTCGAAGGAAGTGTGCCATATTCAGCGGACCACGAGCTTAGCGGATCATGATTACCCGTACAGCAATACACGGGGATATCAGCCTCCGCTAATTGCTGAAGACCCTCCATGAATAAGGCAAAGTCCGCATAAGAGGGCCGCGCGCTATCAAAGATGTCGCCCGCAATAATGACAAAATCAACCTTCTCAGTAATAGCGATATCAATCATGCGCTGAAATGCTGTTGGAATGGCAGTTAGTAACGTGTCTGCCCACCGAGGTGACTGCGTGCGCAATCCACTAAAGGGTGCCCCCAAATGCAAGTCAGCAGTATGTAGAAATGTTACGGTTCGAGGCATGATTACTCAGTATAGCCACCGTAGGTTGAATCATCGAAATAGTCAGTAAACTGTGTATATTCACCAATAAACGTCAGTTTAATATCGCGCGTTGGACCATTACGATGCTTAGCGACAATCAACTCTGCCTCACCTAAATCAGGACGTTTATCCGACTCTGCCTCTGCCTCTGATGTTGAACGATCCAAAAACATAACAATGTCAGCATCCTGTTCAATAGATCCTGACTCGCGCAAGTCAGAGAGCATAGGACGCTTATCGCCACGCTGATCAATACTACGGGAGAGCTGCGAGAGCGCAATAATAGGAATATCGAGCTCCTTAGCAAGCACTTTAAGACCGCGTGAAATCTCAGCAACCTCAACCTGACGCGCGTTAGGACGTGGAATTACCGGCTGCATCAGCTGTAAGTAGTCAACAATAATAAGACCATTGCTCACATCTCTAAAAATACGACGCGCCTTGGTGCGTAACTCTGTAATGGTAAGAGAAGGGGAATCATCAATATAAAGGGTATTTTTTGCTGTTAGAGCCGCTTCTGCATTCACAATTGCCAACATATCAGCTTCTGAAAGTTGACCTGAGCGCAAACGCCCAAGCGGCACTTTTGCCTCAGAAGCAATAATGCGCTGCGTAATCTGGATCGATGACATTTCCAATGAAAACAGCACCACCGTTGAACCAATCTTAGCAGCGTTGGCAGCTAGGTTCATAGCAAACGAGGTCTTACCTACTGCAGGACGAGCAGCGAGGATAATGAGATCGCCCCCACGCAAACCGCAAAATAGTTTATCCACATCGATAAAGCCTGTTTGCACACCCTGAATAGCGGTATCACGATTAGCCATATCCGCAATCTCGTTGTTGGTCTGCTCAATCAATTCAACAATAGACTTAAACGTTGATGCCACGCGTTGTTCGGTTACGCCAAAAAGACTTGCTTCGGCCTTGCCGATAAGCTCAGTAGTATCTGCCGGTGAATCATAGGCAAGTGCGCTAATATTTGCTGAAGCATAGAGTAGATCACGACGGATTGCATCACGCGCCACAATGTCAGCATGATGGTTCCAATTAGTAAGCGCAAACGTATTGTCAGTAAGTTCTAAGAGATACGCTTGTCCACCAACCGCCTCCAGCTGGTTTTTAGCAGTCAGCTGGTCAGCAACCGAAATCACGTCGATAGGAATAGACTTGGACGTCATCTCACGCATTGTTTCAAAAATAATGCGATGGGCCGGTCTAAAAAAGCTCTCCGGTTTAAGCTTTTGAATCACTTCCTCAAACACACCCAGTGACAACAAGCAGGCACTTAACACGGTCTGCTCAGCCTCAATATTTTGCGGAAGCATAGTATTAGTTGCCTGCGGCCATGCCTGCTGACGACCCGTCTGTTGACGTGCACCCTGCTGACGAGTTGCCTGCTGACGAGCGCCTGGATACCCCCCTTGTTGATATGCGCCCTGCGCCGGTTGTGCAGGCACACCTGACATAGGTACACCTGACGCTGGCACACCACCAGACGCGGGTACCCCAGAAGCAGTCTGGTATGACGATTGTGTATATCCTTGAGCAGGTTGCATATTCGGTGCAGGTTGCATATTCGGCATAAATTCTATTCCTCATGTATCGGAGATAAAAAAGCTCCCTCCACTATAACAATGGAGAGAGCTTTGTGACATCTCTAGAAATGAAATTTCATGCAAGAAATTCTCTTAAAGACCTCATATGTATGAAGCATACAAGAAGCGAGCAAGAAACTCTTGTGCCTCGCTTAAAGTACATTACTCAGCGTCAGCTGCAGCCTCTTCTTCTGCCTCATTTACTGCTGCAACTTCCTCAGCAGTTTCTGCCTCAGCATCAGCTTCAGCCTTTGCATCTTCGTCAGCAGCTGCAGCAAAAGAAGCCGCATCGCCAACTAAAACATTCAAGGTAGCCTTAATGTCACGATACAAAGAAACAAGCGCCTCATGCTCACCAGCAGTCTTGATTGCGCCCTTAAGGTCGATACGACGACGATCAACCTCAAGACCAACTTGATCAGTAATAGCATCAGCGATCATAGCTGCGGTTACAGAACCAAAGAGCACGCCTTCTTCACCAACGCGTGCCTCAACCTTAACGGTAGCATTCTCAAGAATTTCTTTGTTCTTGTTAGCCTCAGCAATACGAGACTCTTCACGCGTAGCAATATTGTGCTTGCGCTGCTCAAGCTGCTTCAAGTTACCCTTAGTAGCAGCAACAGCGATTCCCTGAGGGAATAAGTAGTTATTAGCAAAGCCGTCAGCAACGTCAATAACGTCGCCTTCTCCACCCTTGCCTTTAAGCTCGGAAAGCAGGATAACCTTCATAGCATCCTCCTCTTAGCGATTGCGGCGATCGCCACGGCCAGAAATAGCTGGTACGGAGTAAGGCATGAGAGCCATCTCGCGTGCACGCTTTACGGCATTAGCAATCTCGCGCTGGTGCTGGGTGCAAGCGCCCGTTACACGACGAGGCTTGATTTTCCCACGATCGGTTACATATTTACGCAGCATCTGAGTGTCTTTGTAGTCAATGTACTCGGTATGATCCTTGCAGAATTGACAATACTTACGACGAGGCTGCTTTGCATAATCAGACATGTTGAACCTCTTTCGATGATTAATCTCTTATAACATACGGTGCTAAACTAAAAAATTAGAACGGGATGTCTTCGTCATAGATGGAGGAGTCCACTACTGGTACTGCAGGTGCAGCAGGAGCCACAGGTGCTTGCGCTGCTGGCTGCTGATAAGCTGGTGCTTGTTGATAGGCAGGAGCCGCTTGGCGATTAGCATCATTGCGTGCTGACATAAATTCAATCTCATCCACAATAACTTCAATCTTGGAACGCTTTTGTCCGTCACGCTCCCATTGCGACCAGCGCAACTTGCCCTCAATAGCAACCTTGGCACCCTTGCTCAAAAAGCGAGAAACGCTTTCTGCGCGAGCACCAAACATCGTGCAATCAATAAAATTGGGGTAGTCTTCCCACTCTTGAGTTTGTGGGTTACGACGACGATCATTAACCGCTACACCAAAACCAAGCACAGGCATGCCAGATGCAGTAGCACGAAGTTCTGGATCGCGGGTTAAATTACCACTGATAATAACGCGATTGATGCTCATAATAACCTCCAAAAATGCGAAGCATGATTTGCATATCCCTTAAAGATTTCTCTTATGTATTCTTTAGCTTCGCGATTGATTTTCTAGCTGTACCCACAAAGCACATTATGCACGATCAGGACGATGTGTGATCATGTGACGCTCTACTGCGTCAGTGATACGTAAAATACGATCAAGCTCAGCAATGCTTTCTGGATTTGCATGGAAATCAATGAGAGTGTAATCACCGTCAGTCAGACCGTTGATCTCATAAGCGAGTTTACGCTTGCCCCAGTTGTCAACGTTATCTACGGTTCCATCACTTGCTGCGATGGTGTTTTGAATACGAGCCATTACTGCCTCGCGTGTCTCCTCATCTAATGATGGAGCTACAAAGAACAAAAGTTCATAAGCCTTCATATGTCACCTCCTCTGGACTTACGGCTCCGGGCGCTGAAGGCAACCCCGGAACAGGAATAGTAAGCTCGATAATAGCATTAAATCTCAAATCAGTTGGCAAAACTTTTGTTACTGGTTCTTTTGCTAACTAGATCTCCACACTCTGGCTCATCCTGTTTTCCGATGCAATAGATACACTACGCCGTACTTCTTAAACAGATCTGAGCAGTATCTCAACTAAACCTTATTAAGATCCACCTTATGAATCTCGGCCGCACAAGCTATCAAACCACCAAGCTTTCTTAGGTTAGTAGACTGCTGGCTTTTCAAATACGACACATATTCGAAAAAAAGGAGAGAGGAATAATTGGATTGGATCGACTACCATAACTTGGCTAGATTACCCAGTCTTAAAATGAACTTAGTAGTGATGGTGCTTAGTACGATTAAAAAGCGCAATCACAATACCTGCTGCAACTACCGCACCAACAATGCCAACTACCGCAATAACAGGAGACGTCTCAGATGTAGGATGGGCTGCAAGTGGCGTTGCTTCATCTGTGATAGTCTCTGCTTCCACAACGCTATCCGCTTCTATAACTTCGACTTGACTTGCATTGGCAACAAAATGATTATTAGAAGAAGTAGTAACCACTCCCAAGACACCAAGCGTAACAAAGGCAGCTAAAAGAATGGCCATTATAACCGAGACAAGCTTTAAAAGCTTTGCATACTGAATATGTTCGGTCATGGAAATCACCCGCCTTTGCCATCTTTCATAATACAAGGAAACTACACTTGTTGAAAAGTATTTAAGCATGCCTTTTTATTATAAATTCTTATAGATTTCTAGGTAGTAGTTGGGCAATGCGCAGTGACGAAATTCGTTATAAACAGTGCTGCTATACCATCACAGCAACTGACAACGCACACATCAAAAGAGCAACCATTCCAGTAACGCACTTGTGCACTATAGCTGTTTTAATATTTTTGCGACTTTGGCATTTAGTACTCATAGTATATTCATTCCCTCCTGTATAGATCGTTCATATCTTTACAGCAAAATTGGGTATCAATAATCTTTGCAGAAAAGATATCTAGCACAGCTTACACCAAAAGTTTACCATAGCTAACTATTATATAAACAACAGATTTGGTCGCCCTAAAAAATCCACATGACGGGTTTTCTCCCAGCTCTTCTGCATAAAAATAGGATGCTACCGGGGTAACGCCCTAAATCGGACACACTTTTTGTCCTATAACCCTATTCTTCGACCATAAACAACCATAAACAAAAGCGCTCCCCACGTTTTCTTCCGTGTGAAGCGCTTCCTCTTCAGTTTTTCAATGCGTCTAGCTTGTTTTACTCATCCTACTTGTCATCATCAGCCTGAGCGTTAGCTTCAGCTTCTTCAGCCATAGCAACAATATCATCAACCGTATACGATGCAGCCGTCTTTGCAGCAGCCTCACCAGCGATATCAACCACAGGTGCTGTAGGATCAAGTGAGCCTTCCATATCCAGTTCAAGCTTTAAGCCCTCCATGAAGTTTGGAGCTGGACCGACATAGACAACTTCGCGTTCGATACCCTCATCGTCATACAAATAAGCAAAAGCGTAGCCCTCTTCTTTACCAGGCAATCCGCCCTCAGCAATCAGTGCGTCACGCATACCCGCTTCAGTGTCAATATAGCCGTCATAGCAGAATGCATATGCGGTAGCGCCACGCGCACCCTGAACCTCTTTACGCGCTGATAAAAAGCACTCCTCAGCGTTATCACCAGGATGAGTCTCAATAAATAGGTTTTCTTTAATTGCAAGACCGGTAAAAGGGATAACATCCTCCCCCGCATCCATTTTGTCAGCAGCCTCGTCCAAAACCGCCTTAATGACTGCCTTTAGCACATCCTCAATGTCTTCAGTCGGTGTATTATGCTCCGCATCTACAATACGATCAGCCATATGAGCTCCTATCGTCGTGCAATGTTGTTACCAAAGTCACTGCCGCGCCGCCGTTGCATACAGTCGCATACTGCCGCATATCGTCACGCATCCCAGTACCCTTTAATTAAGCCTGTCTTAATCACTATCATTACCGGCTATTTATCAGAGTGTAGCGGCTCACCAAGAGCATAGCGATGGGGTTATGCGTTAGCGCAAGATCACGCTAGGTCGGCGGCGGGGTGCACTGCGCTCAAAAACTACATCAGGGTATCCAACAAGCATGCAGGCTGCAAGGGGTTTTCCAACCTCCCTATCGAGAAACGCGCAAGCTTGCGGAAGCATTTCAATTGCACGACGTAAATATCCGTTATAGAGCACTCCTAAACCAACTGTACTCGCCGCCATCTCAATAGCTCCTGCCGCAAGCCCACCATCAAGCGGATCAGCCGATTCAATGCAGAGTACCGATGGCGCATTTCTAAATAAATAATCTTCACGACCCTCATCGTAATTTGCAAGCATGCGTCCTATTGTTTGATAGTCAGCAGGAAGTGTTGGCTGCCCTGCTTTAGCACCTGCTTGCTCCTCTTCATACGTAGTCGCTTCATATGCTTGACGCAGAGCACTCCAAATCAAATCTTTAAACTCAGGAAGCTGATTTTGGATGATATAGAACCTGTTTTGTTGTCTATTCTTTGCTGTAGGTGTATGGCCGCCAACATCAACGGTGAGCATATGCCAAATCTCGTGCAGAATTGCTTGTCCTGCAAAGTTCCTAATCGAGCGCCTTAGTTTCACCGTATTAACCACATTTTGCGTCGGCAAATCACATGTCTCAGGATCATAGGTAACCAATTCTTCTTGGTAGTAGGGATTACGCGGTGCTCCCTCAGGACAAATTGCCACGCACTGACCGCACAAAAAGCATTCATGAAGTACGTTCGCAACGCGTGCGTTTGCACCAGCATCAATGCCAGAGCTGCTACCCGCACCCGCAAATTCGCCATCCTCACCGCGCGTCACCATATCAATGTTATGTGCAACGCAGTTTGAAGCACAAGCGCCACACCCCATGCACTTACTCGTATCGATTTCTATCATGGCTGCCTCATTTACTTAAAACTGCTACGCTAGTATCGTCGTCCTTAATCGTCCTTAATTCTAATATTTGAACTTTATTAGAATTAAGGAAGCTTATTCACGTTTCCTAATTATAATTTTTGCCGTTTTATAAGTAAGAAATCACACGGGCAATACTTGGTGACAATAACCCGATCTTATACCTCTTGTGCTTTCTTGCGCGATCGCCCTGCTTTAGGCTTTTTAAGACGCGCTTTGACACTCTCTGCTGACGCATAGGCATGTCTCCTATTGCGATGAGCATAAAGAAAACCCGCTTTGACCTGCGCAAAACGGGTTGAAAACTCTGGCGGAAGGAGAGGGATTTGAACCCTCGTTACCGGGAGTGCCGGTAAAACGGTTTTCGAGACCGCCGCATTCAGCCGCTCTGCCATCCTTCCAAAACGCTATTCAATTGTATGTCGATAGGGTTTTCGCAGTTGTTCACCATAACCTTCGCCATGAACGATATTGTAAACCCTACCGGCTAAAATAAAACGCCCTCAGCGGGCGTTTGAAATTTTCTGGCGGAGAGATGGGGATTCGAACCCCAGATACGCTTTTGGCGTATACACGATTTCCAATCGTGCTCCTTAAGCCAGACTCGGACATCTCTCCTTGTTTGACCCATGCATATCCACGTATTGCGCAGACACTACATGCGACCAAGAATTATAGCAAATTAGTACGCACTGACAAGAGAATAAAATCCATCTTGCGCCAAAATCTTCAGCGGAACATCAAAAAGAGCGCTCATACGGTCAGAAGTAAGCTTCTCTGCCTTAGTCCCATCGTCAAAAATATGCGCATCCTTAATCATCAAAACGCGGTCGATCTCAGGAATAATGTCTTCTGGATAGTGCGTGACCAAAATGATAGATTTGCCGGCATGATGTAAATCGCGCATGGCTTTGCGGACGTAAAACATGCCTTCTGGGTCAAGACCGGTTGTTGGTTCATCAAACACAAGAACCTCAGGATCATGAATAAGTGCCCGCGCAATAAGCACACGACGCGCTTGGCCAGAAGAGAGCGTCTTGATACCACGATCTGCCAAATGCCCCACACCTACCATATCAAGCGCCGCATGAGCGCGAGCAAGTGATTCATCAGTCACCACACAATGACTGGGCACCCCAAGCGCACCAAACAAACCGCCGCAGACAATCTCAAGGACAGGGAGCTGCACCGTAATTTGATCTTGCATAGTCGATGAAACAACGCCCATCACCGATTTAATATCGGCAAGTGTCGCACGATCATCACCCTTGAAATACACAGGCGGATTATCACGATGAAGTGGCAGAATCTCGCGCGTCATCAGCTGAATAAAAGTTGACTTGCCTGCACCGTTAGGGCCAAGGATTGCAATGCTTTGACCTTGCTCGAGCTGAAAATGATCGACGTCTAATATGACATTGCCTTGGCGGCGCACAACTGCATCATTGAGCTCGATCAACGGAGGAAGAGTGGAACGATCGCATGCTGCAGATGCCGAAATAGGCGAAGCCGCATCTGGTGTATCAGATGCGGCCATGGAAGCAGTGTATGTATCAGCGCTCATAGAGCAGTTAGATCTAGCTGAAGTAGTAATCTTACTCGCCACCTTCAGTGGATCCATCGCTCTGTGCTGCATCGCCTTCAGTGGATCCTTCAGCAGAAGTATCACCTTCGGAAGCTTCACCCTCAACTGTTGGGAACTCTTCCTCGGTCACTGTCTCATCGGCATTCTCATAGTGAGACATATCGATATTGTAAGGCACCTTTTCAGGCATATCATTAATCACGATTTCTGCATTGTCTTTGTAGCTGGTGTACCACTCTTGATACATGGTTGACTGATTTTGGCTGAGCAAAATATTGCGCATATAATCAACAAACTCAGTAGGGATATCAGCTATAGCTGTTGTATTCTCTGCTGGAGTATAGGTGTCAGTACAAAGGATGATATGTGTACCGTACTCAGAGGTTACTAAACCTGACATTTGTCCTTTAGAAAGACCTGAAAGTGCATCTTGATACTCGGTAACGAAGCTAGAAAGGGTATCCCAACCTACATCGCCACCTTTTTCAGCAGAAGCGGAATCTTGTGAATACTGACGAGCTGCATCCTCAAAGGTGATTTCGCCATTGTTGATTTTATCAAGAACTTCTTGAGCAGTAGCCTCATCGCCAGAGCTAAAGAGAATATGGCTTGATTTATGAGAATTCTCAAACATGGACTTATACATGTTAAACATCTCTAAAAGCTCTTCGTCAGTCACTGTTGCATCTGCAGCAACTTTCTCCTGCAAGCGCTGCTTTTTCAAACCCTCATCGATAGCTTCTTTGTATTCATCTTCAGTGATGCCGGCATTTTCAAGAGCCTCTTTCCAGGCAGCATCATCTTGATAGTTGGCCTTCATGGCATCAAGCTGCTCTTGCACCTCAGAGGGATCAACCGTAATCTCATACTCAGCACAAGCTTGGTTTACCAACTCTTTCTCAACGTAATAGTCAATAACATTCTCACGTACTGTCTTAGGCTCAAATGAAGATTGATTCATCCATTCTGCCCAAGCATCATCCTCAGTAAGTTCCGCACTCGTACGGAAATCCTGAACATACTTGGTAATGGTGTCTTCTTGAATTTCTGACCCATTAACCGTAGCTGCCACACCACCTGTGTAACCATAATTGTTGCCCGCACAACCACTCAGCGCAAAAGCTGAAGCTAAAGCAAAGATGCTCGCCATAACAGCGACGCCAAATCGTTTGACTAAAACACCCTGTTTCATTGAGTCTCTTTTCTGAATTGTGTCCAATACCTTTGTCTAAATCATGCTGTACTCTCTATCTCACTATGGCAAAGTGCGTTTTGAGTGTATGTGACATAGGAGATACAAACTACATGCAAGATGCCCGAAACAACTGTTACGGAACTGCAAAAAAAGTTAGCGTAGTTATTATGGCGCATCTTAGACTCTTGATGTAATTAGGATCGATTATGTACACGGTAAATGCATTATTTGGCCTGTTCTCTTCACACTTTGTCCACATCATGGTTTTGCAGCATGTCTTTGCAGCGCGGTTGGACATCGCGGTTTGACAAGTACCCTTATACCCCCTCCTTATACCTCTTATGATGCTCTCTATGTAAAAAGGGTTATATAAAAAGAGGCGCCGTATTTGCATGGCGCCCCTCATGTACTTATCTTGTAACTCTTGCGACAAAAGCTCTATTTGTTTTTGGCTTCCTTCTTGCGTTGCGTTGCTGATAAAATGCGCTTACGCAGACGAATAGAAGCTGGCGTGATTTCAACCAACTCATCATCTTCAATATACTCAAGCGCCTCTTCAAGCGTGAAGGTAACAGGCGGTGTAAGCTGGATAGCCTTATCAGCACCACTTGAGCGTTGATTGCCTAACTGCTTAGCTTTAGCGACATTAACAACCATATCGCCTTCCTTAGCAGACTCACCAACAATCATTCCCTCGTAGCAATCCTCACCAGGACCCACAAACAAGCGGCCACGTTGTTGAAGCGTATCAAGCGCGTAGGCAACAGACTTCTCAGTTGCCATTGCAATCATAGAACCATTCTTGCGGCCTTGGAATTCACCACGATAAGGACCATACTCACTAAAATGATGAAACATAGTTGCTTCACCACGTGTTGCATTTAAGAGCTTGGTGCGCAATCCCATGGTTCCACGTGAAGGAATCTTAAAAACAAGATGAGTTTGTTCCCCACGCTGGAACATATCGGTCATCTCACCACCTGCAGAACCGAATACTTCAATACACTTTCCAGCATACTCACTCGGCGTATCAACAGTTGCTTCCTCGATTGGTTCAAGCTTATTACCTGCTTCATCGGTTTTAATAATGACGCGAGGACGACCAACCTGGAATTCAAATCCTTCGCGACGCATGGTCTCCATTAAAACAGAAAGATGTAGCAAGCCGCGACCCGCCACTTCCATACCTGACTTATCTTCAGTCTCCGTAATACGCATAGAAATGTTGGACTCTGCTTCTTTATTGAGACGTTCTTTAAGCTGACGAGCACCAACAATTTCTCCCTCGCGGCCTACTAAAGGAGAAGTTGATGCCTCGAACACAACCGCCATAGTAGGCTCTTCAACCTGAATAGGGTCAAGCATAACGGGAGTGTCACGATTAGTAACCATATCTCCAATATCAGCGTCTTCTACGCCAACGACCGCAATAATGTCACCGGCATACGCTTCTTCCACTTCTTTTTTACCCAATTCTTCAAAAGTGAAAACTTGTTTGATTTGAGTGTTGTAGCGGGTACCATCGTTTTTAATGATAAGGACTGGCTCGTTTTTATGCATAGTGCCCGAGAACAGGCGACCAACACCAATGCGACCCACAAAACTTGAGTGATCAACGGTGCAAATCTGTAAAGCAACCGGACCATTAGGTTCACAATCAGGAGCAGGAACCTCTTTTAAAATAGTATCAAGTAGAGGAATCATATTCATGTTGTCATCGTCTGCCTCATAGCGCGCAAAACCATTCATAGCAGAAGCATAGATAACAGGAAAATCAAGCTGCTCATCACTTGCATCAAGTTCAACCATTAAGTCAAAAACTTCGTCAAGAACTTCTTCGGGACGACTGCCAGGACGATCAATTTTGTTGATAACCACCACAATACGCAAGCCTAATGAAAGCGCCTTGGAGAGAACAAAACGCGTCTGTGGCATAGGACCCTCAAATGCATCAACAATAAGGAGAGCGCCGTCAGCCATATTCAAAACACGCTCAACCTCACCACCAAAATCAGCATGACCAGGGGTATCAATGACATTAATCTTGACATCTTTATAGGTGATAGAAATATTTTTAGACAAAATAGTAATACCACGCTCGCGCTCTTGATCATTAGAGTCAAGGACGCGCTCTGCTACCGCTTGATTCTCACGAAAAACCCCCGCGGTATACAACAAGCGATCAACCATCGTAGTCTTACCATGATCAACATGAGCGATGATGGCAACGTTTCTGATGTTTTCCTGTTTCATGTTAGCTCTCCAATCATGCGCCAACGATGCAATAAAAAAGCGGATCATGTGATCCGCTTGAAAATTCGTGGTGGAGCATAGGGGGATCGAACCCCTGACCTCAGGCTTGCAAAGCCCGCGCTCTCCCAGCTGAGCTAATGCCCCACGTGGTGCAGTACCTATAGTACCAATTCTGCGTAATTTTTCAATCTATAATAAACACTCCGCCGGCTAACTCGGCTCACGACGGAGTGTTTATCCGTACAATGGTGGGCCCAAGCAGACTTGAACTGCTGACCTCACGCTTATCAGGCGTGCGCTCTAACCAGCTGAGCTATGGGCCCGAAAAATCGCGCTTGATTAATTTACGACAACCTTACAGTCGGGTCAAGAAAAAATGTCGAATTCATACACTTTGTCCACTCACCACGTGTAAGCGGTTGCCCATAATCATTATCCCCGCACATTCCTATCGTAGCTTACTATTTATTTATTTTTCTCACGTTTGATCATTCGTGAGTGGCTAGACCATCTCCTATCTTGCCAAAATCCTCCTTTTACCAACCAGTTTCTGCACGCTTGGCAACAAACTACCTCCAAACAACTATCTACACACCCAAAGATATCAATAAGGTGATACGTTTGAAGCAGCCAGAGAGGCGCTCATCGCAAGATTGCACGATTTATGCGTGATTCTTGCACTACATAGAAGGAGGCGATGAGATGATTCCGCTTACGGTACAAACACTCATTGTCTCGAACTCAAACATGCCCTCTGTATTGGTCATGCGACCGGATGAGCCGATTAATGCAAACGGCAATACTCGTGTTGTCCCCTATTTGGATCGGTCTACCTGAGGCAACACAACTTGGCATTGCTCTTGAGCATCTTGTTATGCCACGACCTCTCACCCATGATCTCTTTATGAACGCAATTACAAGCCTAGATGCTTTCATTGATCATGTCGAAATTTATGATCTTGTTGATACCACGTTTTATGCCAAGCTTTATTTGCGTCAGCATGAGCGATCTGTAGTTTTGGATGCGCGTCCCAGTGATGCTATCGCCTTGGCCATTAAGCAAGATGCGATGGTATATATTGATGAACCCATTTTAAATCGTGCATCATATCCTTATTTAATTAACGATGCACAACAAGCTCGAACACTCAACGAATCACAAATCAAAGAGTTTCATGATTATATTGAGACGCTTCGTCCCGATGATTTAGAAGAAGGTTAAGTATGCGTATAGAGCGATAAGGCTGCTCGAGGCGCGCACGTTCATCTTTGCCTTACAAGAAATCTTCGAATCTATAACTTCCTTATACACAACAGTGCCGCACATCACTAACGACGTGCGGCACTGTTTATGTTTATCCAATTTTGTGCTTACCTGTGCTACTTTGCAACTAAGCTGCTTTGTTGCCTAAACAACTAGTCTTGTGAACTAAGCTGCTTTGCAAGCTTCAACTAATGAGTTCAACTCAGAACGGCTGCTGAAAGGCATGGGGCTTTGACGGGGATTATTAGCCACCGCTACTTCACCCTCCCAAGTGTCACCATTATCCTCAAACTTAGTTGTACGAACAACGCAGTCATATTTTGCCTCAGGCATATCCTGCAGATCGAAACCATATTCAAGCTTAGTGATCACATTTTGGATCGTAGCAACAGGAGAGGATCCCTCCAAAGAGATGGTACCCATCTCTGGATTAAAAATGAATCCACGTGCAACAAAGGTTGTACGAATTTGCTCCTTGCGTTTTTTCTCAGCCATCGTAATGCCAAGAATTACTAGACCAACTACCGCCCACCATACAATAGCCAATACTAAGTCGAGTGGATTATCGACCAAGTTGAAATTAAGGGCATACCACATCCAAAGGAAGAAGATTGAAGCTGCAACCAGGATGCCTAAGATTAATGCATTTGACTTTCTCATGGCTTACGCCTCCATCTTCTGAGCTGCAGCATTTGCAACATTCTCGGTCTCTTCAACAGTATCCATAGCCTTACCAGTAGCGTAGTCGTCCATTTTCTGAATCTTACGGCTGTAATTGCTACGACGAGCGATTACACAACCACCATATACCAAGGTGAGAAGGATACCCAAAATCATGTAATAGTGTACCCAGCAGTTTACATGATCAAATGCAGCTAATGGATCCTCGTCATCGCCAATTGTCTCTTCAGCCAATGGAGTTGGCTCATCACCAATCAGAGCCTCAACAGGAGCAGCCAACGCAGCAGCCAATGGAGCTAATGCAGCAGCAGGACCATCAGCAGGCACGCCAGGTACTGGAGTAGGAACTGGAGTTCCATCACCGCCACCGGGATTACCTGGATTTGCAGGGTTTGCAGGAACTGGAGCAGTAATAGTGAAATCACCAGGCACAAAGTTCACAACATAGTTGCCCTGGGTAGCTTCACCGGTCGCAACCAATGCGCCTTGGTAAACGCCTACCGCTTCATCAGTACCAACACCAGGACGAGCGATGGTGTAATCGATCGTGTCATCACCAAAGAGGCCCTCAACTACTGCCGAGAACTCAGGATCATCAGTAGCAACCGTCTTTGTAGCATCGTTAACCGTTACGGTTACGGGTGCTGGATTGATAACAACTCGAGCGGTTGTGGTAACAGGCTCATAGTTATCCAATGTCGCACGTACATATACTGTATACGTACCAACGTTAGCAAAACGTGGGCTTTCAGAAGTGTAGTTCACGCCATCTACAGAGTACTCAACAGTAGAGCCCTCAATTGCTGCTTGACCACTTACTGCAGCTTCTTGAGCGTCATAGGTTTTAGTAATGCTCTCAGCAGTAACGTTATTGCTATCAGCAGGACGGATAGTGTAATTACCAGGTCCAAACTGGTATGAATAGTTGCCATTTTGCTCAGCTTTTGCAATAGAAGGAACAATTACATCCTCGTAGTAGCCAGCATCATTAACTTCTGCGTTGGTGCGCTGATAGGTAACAACACCAATTTCATCATTTGGATAGACTGTGCCTTGTACAACAGAACCGTTATAAGAAGTGTTGTCTTCCTCACCAAACATCTTGCTGTCGTCATTAGCAACAATAGTAATAGGTGCAGGTGTGATCTCTACAGGAATATCGTAGATAACAAACGTGTCTGTACCCTTTGAGACGGTCACTGCATAAGTACCGGTCTGATCCACGTTTGTAAAGCGGTTATCAACAATCTCGCCAAGTGCCTTGGATCCATCTTCATTGGTAATCTGCTTATATATCTTTACATTATTCTTATCTATATTTTCTACACCGCTAACAGTAATTTCCGTAGGATTGTATTGTCCGTTATAGACCTTTGTGAATCCTGCTGCAGAAATCCAACGAGCATAATAGGTCTTGCCGCCAACAGGATAAGTTTCTGGCAACATAGACTCAATATATCCAGAAAGGTCCGCATTCTCATACCATCCAGCAAACACATAGCCCTCACGAGTGGTAATAGGCATAGTGCGATCTGTTATTGGCTGGAATGTAGTACCGCTATTCGAATCTACAGCGGTGCCGCCATTGGTCACAAAGATGATAGTTGATGGAGCAGCTTTGTAATAAATATTGACATCAAATTGCTTGTTAGCTGTGCTTGGCTCATCATTTACAAACTGAAGCTTGCCAAGAGCATCTCTTAACTGCTCAATCTCGCCATTAATATCGGAATTAATTACAAGATTGTTTTCATTAATAGTTTTCTGAGCATCAATTACGTACCCGTCAAATGCACCCTCTAAATCAATTGGCTGTGCGTTAACTGTTACGGCTGCACGCTCATTCACCCAAACACTATCACCATTAATTTGTCCATCAGTTCTCGCTAAGACGTCATCCTTGTAGTAATTAACTACATAGCTTGCACGATGAGTCTCTCCGTTGTTGACATCATACGTATATCTAAAATACGTATTATCAGAAAGAACATACTCTACAGGCTGCACTTCCCAATTTCCAGCCATATATCCTGCATCAGGCACAAAGCCCACATTAGGTACATCAGTAGAAGCGACAGTATAAGTTCCGTCTACTGCTGGCTTCCCTTCCTTAGTTAAAGTCACAACTTTAGTAATATTGTCTTTATTTGCCTCATTGATGGTAGTACCCCATGAACCATTTTTAACAATAAAGGTAATAACTTTCTGATATTTATCTGGAATATTGTCACCAGGCTTTTCAGGTGTTCCACCAAGATCATCGAGTTCATACTTAACGTTCATGATGTTCTTAGTCACATCATCAGAAATAATTCCATTCACGCTCTCATCGCTGACTAAGACATAATGATGATCATTGTAATCTACAGTACTAAATGGCTTATAGGAAACCATAGTATTGTAGTCCGCTTTGCCCGAAATAGGCTGATCAGCTAAGTCCTTCGGAACATAATTTGAATCAAGTTGATCATCAAAATAGAAATTTACTGACCAAGCATACTGAATCGCTTTCCATTCAGCAGTGTAGGTATACGTCTTACCACCTACAACTTCACATACTTCAAGTTTGGGTGACCATTTGTCGAACTCATAGCCAGTTGCAGACTTAAACTCGACATCTTTAGCATCTGGAGTATGTGTCCCTTTTTCAACATATGCACCATCGACATCTTTTAAAGTAACAACATAAGATGTTATTCCTTCAAGTACACCTTTAGCATTGTCCGAACTTACGAACTTAACAGTGATTTGATACTTATCAGGAATACCATCACCAGGCTCATTGCCATTCTTATCTTCTTTAGGATCTACAACTACGTCTTTTGCATAAAGGAAAACAAAAGTGGTATTCTCGTCTGCCGTTTTCGTTTGAGTTGTTTCTCCTACAAGAACATACTGGTCGATATCAATTGCATCTTCACTAACAGAGCTGCCCGCAGCTATACCATTTACTATTTTCTCAGTAGCCACAGGTTGCTGATTTGCTTCATCAAGATACTTCACAGTATAGGAAACAAGCTGTCTTGAAGTAATAGCCACAGAATGATCGCGCGTTTGATCTAATGTGATGCCGTCTTTAATAGCTGCTGCAAGTTCATCACCAGAAAGCGCTTTACCATCAACAGTTACAGAATCAATTTCATAACCTTCATCTGCTTTAAACTTAACCGCAAATTTTTCTGTTTCAGAGTGAAGATACTGATATTCACTTGGTTCTGTGAAGTTTGAATGATCATCAGATGCTGGAATCAAGATATGGGCAATAGGATTCCATTGAGCAGTAAGGATAACATCTTGATCTGGCATAGACACTTGTCGACCGCCAACAAAAACCTGACCCGAAACATTACTCTTCCAACCTGCAAATTCATAGCCATCACGAGTAGGCACATCAGATCTAATCGTAACTACTGTACCTGCATCCTGGTGTGCAGTTGAAGATGTTGTATTGTCCGCAAACTTACCGCCATTGGTATCATACGTAACGGTATGTGGATTTGTTACATAATGGGCATAGAATGTGCGCTGCTCATTAGGTGCAATGTTGTTCTCTGCTTTTGTTTGATAACTAGAGTCGGTATACCAGCCATCAAATGTGTATTTGATTCCCTTTTCATATAATGTCGCTTGATATTGATAGCCATCAGTCGCAAAAGAGCCACTATCTTTTACAGAACTATTAACCTGAACACTATCAGTAGTACTTTTCTTGTGCATAGTTGAATTAGAAACTACGCTTCCATCGGGTTGCTGAATCAAATAATTAAATGCAACCTGATCATTACGATTAATCGTAATCGCCATATCCACATGACAGCGAGTAAATGGAATGAGGTTTTCTCGCTTATAACCAGTAGAGGTGGATTGGCCAACTAGATTTAAATATGTAATTTCATATGTCCAGTTATCGTTGTATTCATTGCCGTAATATTCACGTAAGCCTTGACGAATAGCTTGATCGGAAGGCATCTTAACAACGTAATCCTCTACAACAAAAGGTGCGTTATTGTGATTGCTTCCATTTGACCAACGTGTTTTGTTGTTAGTGTAATCAAAGCCAGATGGAATAGAAACCTGTCCTGATCCAGCGTACATATAGTCATTAGCATCTGTGCTGGTGCTGGACTTTCCTGGCAACACAAAATAGAAATACGCATCTTCAATGTGTTCTGTGACTGTTACAACAAACGTTTCGGTATATTTATAGCCCCACCAAGTATATGTATGAACAATGGTTACAGTCCCAGCTTGCTTACCTGTAACAATTGCCGACGAGCCATTACTCTGTACTGTCGCTATGTTGGTATTGTTGCTAGACCACTGATTGTTAGTATAGCCTCGTTTTCCATACAGATTAATGGTATCGCCTACCTTGACCGTATAAGTAGAGTCAGCCATAGGTTCTGCTGCGTAGGTCTCAATACCTGTATTTGCAGTAAATGCTTTTGCAAAAGAAACGACAGAGTCGCTTACTGTATTTGCTACAGTCTCGGTAGCCACATCCGCAACAAGTGCGCCATCGTTGGTATCATCAGTTGCAGGAGTCTCAGTTGCAGAACCCTCGGTAGTATCGTTTTCGGTAGTGTCACCCTCAGACTCAGGAGTGCCATTCTCGGTAGAACCGTTGTCAGCAGCATCAGGATCAGTGGCATCAATACCGGCAGACTCATCGCCAACTACTTCTTCAGTAATAGTCGTAGCAGTATTGCCGGCATTATTGGCAGCGTTATTGCCACTTACCTGCTCAACAGCAGTTGCGCGCAAAACAATACCATCGGTGACATCCGCAGCTTCTACGCAATACTGACCGTCAACAGCCTCAAGATCTGTAACAATCTCATCACCATTTTCAGCAGTTGTAACTAAAGCGACCTCATCAAGCGTGAAGTCCTCAGTTGTTGCGCTTGCTTTAAATTTCAAGTCTTTGCCGGCAGGCGCTTCAAAGGTTGCATCTTGTTCTGCATCATCCGCAGTAATGATTTGATCACCATATTCAATCTTGGTGTTTTCAAGATCAACAGCAACCTCAACGGTGTCAGATGCATCTCCACCAAAGACGCCTAAAAAGCCGTCCCCCTCAGCAAATGCCGACATGTTGGTGAGCGACAAAACCATTGCAATAGAAACCAACACCGCAATAACTTTTGCGTATGTTGACTTCTTTACATCAGTCAATCGATCCAGCATGCTCATGACAAACATCCTTTCTCAGTCCTACATTCCAAGAATCTCCACCGCGTTTTATGATGAGCGCGTGAAGATCCTATTAAGATTAATTCTCATTTGAAACTTTATCGGAACCTATTTGTAAAGTCATTCCCAAAATCGAGCCATGTAACAAAATCAAAACTTCACGATATCTTCACGACTTGGGATTTTTGGTGATGGGTCATTTTGCAAGATATTTGGTAATGATCGCCTAATGAAGTTAGAGTAAGCCCAAGAGCGGATTTGTATTTGAATGCAATGGATCAGAGGGACACGAATACGTGTTTAAGCGCGAAGAATTAGGAGAAAGTATAAAAGTCTCTATGGTTATAAACAGCTTGGTTTGTAATGATTATGAAAACACAAGTCTTTCAATGCTTGTTTGCATTCAAAGACTAGAGAACACATGCCTTTACGGTGATTGCTCAAAACCTAGAAATTATTGTTAGATTTGACATTTTTTTCAGGGTTATGGTGAATGGAGGCGATCTGCATGACCTGCAACCATGTCGTACACGCCTTGGCTGCAGTCTAATCTGCAGCACAATCTGCGGTACAAAACTCCACACCATCGTATCTCCCGCACCTCTCACGCCTTCCTAAGAAAGCGATAGACCCCGGGGATGAGTCGGGGTCTATCTATCGGGCGACATGCGAGATATGTCTTAGTTGTTAAACTATTAAGCTGCTTACTTCTTCTGAATGCGCTTGCGAGCAATGATAAGAACAACAGCAGCAATAATGGCTATTGCCCCTACACCTAGAGCAGCAAAGCCCATAAAGTCAGAGGTCTTTG
>CAJMOJ010000017.1 GCA_905215035.1 uncultured bacterium | reverse complement strand
TGTTGCTATTGCGCGCGCACTTGCTAATGAGCCTTCTATTATGTTGTGTGATGAAGCCACGAGTGCTCTTGATACCGTAACAACTCATGCAATTTTGGCTCTTCTTAAAGAGATCAACCAACAAACTGGCGTAACAATGGTCATGATTACTCATTCATTAACCGTTGCTGAGTTGATATGTGATCGTGTTGCTGTTATTGAAGAAGGGCAAATTGTTGAAGAGGGGTTAACGCAAGATGTCTTTACTAACCCTCAATCGGATGTAGCCAAGCAATTGCTAGAAAAGAGGTTGTAGTAATGGATATTGTGGCAGCCTTTTTTGATGCATACGGCGTATTGCTTACACAGGGAACGTGGGACACCATTGTAATGAGCTTGATCTCTACGTTTTTTGCGTATGTTTTAGGTATTCCTCTTGGAATAGCGGTGGTTCTTACGCGTGCCGATGGCCTTCATCCTCACAAGATAATTAATATGGTTTTAGGTTGGATCGTCAATATTGGCCGTTCGATTCCTTTTATTATTTTGTTGGTCGCTATTATTCCGTTTACGCGTTTTTTGGTAGGAACCTCTTTGGGTATTCCAGGTGCTATCGTTCCTTTAGTTGTTTCAGCAGCACCTTTTGTTGCTCGTATGGTAGAACAGTCAATTCTTGAAGTGGATAGCTCTTTAGTAGAAGCGGCGCAATCGTTTGGTGCTAATACTTGGCAAATTATCACTAAAGTATATCTATCAGAGTGCTTGCCGTCACTGATTCGTGGTGGCGCTATTGTATTGATTACTTTGCTTGGCTATTCAGCAATGGCTGGCATGGTTGGAGCCGGTGGCTTGGGTGACATTGCTATTCGTTACGGTTACCAGCGCTATAACGCAGAAGTTATGATTGCTACTATCATCATCTTGGTTATTCTTGTACAGATCATTCAGACATTCTTTGATCGTTTGGCATTACGCGTAGATAAGAAGAAGCGCTAAGATACGAAACGCTAAGACATACTTTTACCTATAAGATTTGCAGGTCGATTCGCTTGTAAATCTTATAGGTTATTGTGGGCGATCTTGAGTCTTATCTTGTTTTATGCGTTTCGGATGATTTTGCTTTACGTGTCTAGTTTTCAAGCATTATAAAGTAACAGTATCCCTACCATATATACAGATTTACCTCTTTTAATTGACAAACCTATCGTCAAATTATAACTTTATAACTATAAGGTTATAAATCAGAGATATATGATGAATTTGTCTAAATAAACATCTAAATAAACACGAGCTAGATTTCATGAGCGAGGTAATCATGAAGAACGATGGATTAGTTGAACGTGTTTGTCGCTACAACAAAGCAATTAGCGATGTTAATCGTATGAAGATGGTGAAAATTGTAGGTTCACGTGAGCCTTACACCATGAAGGTAAGTGATATTGCAGAAATCCTTGGTATTAGTCAACCAGCGTGTACCAAACACCTCAAAATCATGGAAGCATCAGGTCTTTTTAAGCGCGAGCGTGTGGGTAATTCTGTCTACTATATGCTCGATACTGAAGAAGTCGAGCGCTATCGCCAAGATATGTATCACGCATTTGATCATGCAAGTACTCCGTGTCCTTACGACTTTCAATGCGATGACTGTCCCGTGCGTGATACCTGTACCTAATATCTGCCGTGTCTCATTAATGGTCTTGCATTAATGGAGAGCTATACAGAAGAGGGATGCAAGAAAGGGAGTGGTACTCATGGCAGCAAATGGGGATCTGCCTATGATGGCCGAAAAACAGCCGCGTTTTATCGAGCGTTTTTCTAAGGGAGCGAAAGTTGGTTTATTTGCGCTCGGATTCTTTTTGAGTTTTGTGGGGATCTTTATTGCTTGGGCGATTGGTCATCAGAAAAAGATGATGGAATGTAGCGCCGAGGCAATCTGGTATGCCATCATCGGTTGTTCAACAAGTGGAATTTGTGCATGGATCGCATATGCAACAGGAATATGGCCTGATTGTTGGTTGTTTTCCTTGTTTGGTCCTGGTATTACGGTGTGGGCGGGGCTTTGGCTTGCATGCTTTATCTGCTTTATTTTTCTTTCGATGTTATGGATCTATGGACTTCGTCCGAAGATGACTGATCCTGAGCGCGCTTACGTGATGAAAGGTGATGATCATTTTGAGCCAGATACGAAGAAATTACGCTACGATGCAGGTATCACGGTAAATGCGCTTCCAGAAACCATTTGGCCTTATATGCAGCAAGCAGGACAGTCAAAAGGGGGCTGGTATAGCTTCGAGCGCCTTGAGCGTCTTTTTACCTTCGATATCACCAATCATTACGATTGGAAAAAATATCCACAATGGCAGAATTTGCATGTGGGTGAATTTCAGTGGTTTCATCAGGCTCCGTGGTCGATTGGCGAATGGGTAACTGATTGCTCCAATGGGGATAATAACCTTTACTACTGGGCTGCACATTCTGATACCGCAACTGACCCTACGTGGAAGAATCGTGGACCACATCAGGAAGGCGCACTCAGGTTGTGGTTCAAGCGTTTTGCTTGGACGTGGAATTGGGAAGTATATCAAATTAATGAGACGCAATCACGTTTCATCTATCGTTGTGATTGTCATTTTGATCCATTCTTGCGTACCCCTATTCATAAGTATTTTGTGGTCTTTATTCTAGGAACCGCATCGCTTGTGATGGGGCGCTGTTGTATGGAGACTATCACCAAGCTTTCTGAAGGGGATCGTAATTTCAGAAAGCGTTATTTCGAATAAAAAGCGCACAGGGGAGCGCATAGAAAACGTACTGAGGACAAAGCTCTTAGCGGTGATTTTATGGGATAGGAGATTGCGGGATCAAATCACGGTATAGACCGAATCGCTGAGCGCTAGGATCAAGGGGGAGATCATGAAATCGCATTACGAGACAATTGTTGTGGGGGCAGGCGCAGCTGGTATGAACTGCTGTCTAGAGCTCCAGAAAAACGATCGCGAGTATCTGCTTATTAGTCCCAATATTGGCGGACGTATTTGCAACGATGAAGAGCGTCATATGAACTATGGTGCCGTGTTTTATTTTGGAACCTATAAATACATGCTGCAATCAGGGCTGCTCATAGAGGGAGCAGATGTATTGCCAGCACTTTCTGCGGGGCAATGCCATCATGATGATGGAAGCGCTTATGAGCCGGTATCGCTTACCACGCTTATGGATGCGCCTTCACTTTTACGCTACATGAAGTGGATGCGAGAGGAGTTTATTCCGCGTTATAGTAAATTCAAGGACGATTGCACCGTCATGGAGGTAAGCGCAGCACTTGAGCGTGACCCATTTATCAAACAACTCTATACGGAGTCAGCAGAAGATATGATCAAGCGTATGGATTTTGGTCCCATCGCTCATGATTTGGTAAGTATGTTTGCTCATGCGTGTACCGGTACTAAGATCAAGGATCTAACAGCACTCGATTATCTCAATACTGTCCAACCACTTACCATGCAGATTCCACCACTTCGTTTGCTTTTTGATTTGAAACGCTTTGATTTTGATTCTGAGGGAACAAAAGAGCGTCTTGCGCAGGGATCAGGCGAAGTGTTGATCGATGAGATTACGTCGGTTAAGAAGTGTGATCAAGGTTGGGAGGTTACGTGTGCGGAAGGAACATTCACGGCCGATAATCTTGTTATGGCAACTCCTGCTATAGATACGCAACGCTTGCTTGAATCAGTTCCTGAAGTTGAACCGCTTGATATTAGACATGCTTCACAATTAACGGGTTATTTGGTTGAGGGTGAGATCAAACCTGAATATCGTAAGCATATGTTACATCTGTTTGATGACACCATTCCGATTATCTACGTTGCTCATCGTTTCGATGGTGATTATGAGATCTTTACCGAGGTTGATTTTGAAGAATCACGCAAGTTTGATGAATATTTTGATTCGTGGAGAGTGATTGGCAAGAAGCACTGGCCTTATGCACTTTATACGGCGGCTCATGAAGCACTGCCACAAAATCTTGCACCAGGATTACTTATGGCGGGTGACGTGAACGGTCTCGGTATGGAACCTGCTTGTATTAGTGGTATTTATGCGGCAAACAAGATCATGGGCAAGACGGTGGATTAGTCATGATTGATGAAACACGCATTATTGAGATCAAGGAAGATATCCTTTCTGATAACAACAATGCTGCCGAGGCGCACCGCCGCAAACTTGCTCAACAGGGGGCACTTTTTGTCGACGTAATGTCATCACCTGGAGCAGGAAAGACCACGTTATTGCTCAGCTTGATCGAACGGCTGCGTGATGAGGCACGTATTGGCATTATCGAGGCGGACATAGAGTCGTTTGTTGATTCGGAGAAGATTAAGCAAGCTGGCATTCCGGCGGTGCAGCTTGAGACGCGCGGCATCTGTCATGTTGAGATGGATATGGTGACAAAGGCCTTTACCGCATTTGGCTCAGCAGAATTTGACTACGTATTTCTTGAGAACATTGGAAATTTAGTTTGCCCAGCGGAATTCGATACGGGGGCACATAAGCGCATTATGCTTCTTTCGGTACCTGAGGGGTTTGACAAGGTTTATAAATATCCACCTATGTTTGCGGTAGTGGATGCGCTCGTGGTGACAAAGACTGACTATTTGCCGCTCAATCCTGATTTTGATATGCAAGCGTTGTCGAGACAGGCACGCATTCTCAATCCGCACCTTGCAATCTTTGAAGTTTGTGCACGTACGGGTGAAGGAGTTGATGAGCTAGTAGCATGGCTCAAAGGTGCACATGATGCATTAGGCCAAACGTGCGAAGGTGCGCGTTATGCATGAGTTGGGTGTAACAAAGAGTATTGTTGAAGTAGTAGTACGTCATGCAGAAGCGCAGTCAGCAAGTCGTGTGCGTTCAGTTAATCTTCTTATTGGAGAGATGCGCAATCTTGAAGAGGAATGGGTGCAACGATATTTTGATCGGTGCGCTAAGGGCACGATTGCTGAGGGTGCACGCGTGTCGATTACGAAAGTTCCCATGACATTCTACTGTTCTGCGTGTGGAGCAACGTTTCAGCTTCCTATGGGAAGTGATACGCATATGTGTTGCTCGGAATGCGGCAGTGATGACTACGACATGATAACGGGTGGAGAACTTCTTATACAAAGTATTGAAGTGGTGTAGAGAAGAGCATGAAAAGATATCCGAGATTGCTATATAGGATCGGCACACGGACACACGGACACATGGACACATGGACGCATGAAATCGATATCTGAGATTACGTGAGGAGTGGCTTTCTTTTGCAGGAGAGCCAAAGTAAGGGGGATCAATGGAAGAGAATACACAAGATTTGCCTGGTGGATCACATGGTGGATCACATGAACATGGTACCGCTGAACAAGTAACGGTGAAATGTAAGCCAGGAATTGATTACGAGAAGCTCAAGAGTTTAGGTGTTCCCGATGAGGTGATCGCGACGCTCGATCCACGCGACGGAGGGAATATCACGCCTGATGGCGAGGTGCTCTTTTTGGATGAGGAGCGCTTGAAGCGTAAAGAATTACCCAACAAGCCGATGCACAAGAATCATCCGCGGGGGCTTGGTATCAAGGATTTCTTGATGACGAAGGTGCTTGCTACCACGCCGGCCACCTGGGATCGCACGCTCAAGGTGTTCATGTTGATCGTTAAGGGAGCAAAGCTTACGGGCAGGGAAGATCTGGCATCCGAGATCTACAAACGCATCACGCAGTTCGCGCCTGACGAGAAGATGTATACCCATGGAAACGTGCTGCCGCTCAATGTTGACATGACGGATGAGGGCAAAACGGTCGTTTTGCCAATCGATCTGATCTTGGACTTGATTGATCGTGCGGAATATATCGCTCAGATGAATCGCTGCATCTGTCGATCGGCACATGATTGCCAAGATTATGATCAAGAGTTTGGTTGCTTGTTCTTCAATATGGCGGGCGTGACTGCGGTGAACAACGGACTCGCACGTCCCGTTACGAAAGAGCAAGCTAAGCAACATGTGTTTGAGGCGCGTGATAAAGGTTTTATCGGGCAGGCGCTCTATGTTGAGCTCGAGCAGATGGTATGGGGCTTCGAGAATGAGAAGATGGACGAATTCATGGAAGTCTGCTTCTGCTGCCCGTGCTGTTGTGTGGCGCTCGATGTCTGCAAGAATGCGAACCGCACGATCAAGAATCGTTTTAGTGGCTCGGGCTTCACTGCAGTGATCGATCATGAGAAATGCATCGAATGCGGTCGCTGCGCTGAAGTGTGTCCGCAAGAGATCATCAGCCAAGAGCCTGATGGGAAGACGATCATCGATCAGGAGCACTGCATTGGTTGCGGTTTCTGCAAGAGCGTGTGTCCTGAAGGCGCGATCACGCTTCAGCAGACGATGCCGCTGCGTGAGAGTATCCATGAGTACTTCGAAAAGGAAGGCCGCATCGACATGGTTCTTGATTCATGCAGTATGCCCATTCCATCTGAAGATTATGAGTGGACTCCAGCAGATACATTCTCAGCAAAGCTAGCAAGTAGTGCAAAGAATTGTGCGGATAATCTCGCACGTGACTTCGGGTGCGTCGATGCCAAGGCGTTCGTGAAGTACAACGGAAAGCGCACGCTTGGCGTGATCGGCGCGATAGCTGCAGGGGTTTTCCTGATCAAGAAGCTGAAAAAGCGCTAGGGGTAACTGATAGCGGTGCTCGTTTTGAATAGGCTCACAACCTAAGGTTCTTTTGGTTGTGAGCCTATACATGTGACAAGGGTATGCCTGAGAAAGCCTAATCTTCGTGACGAAGCTCAGTGTCTACGGTCTCTTTGATTTCAGAATCGATAACATTTTGTTCGCGTCGGTCACCTTTTTCAACAAAGTGGATCTTATCGCGCAAGGTGCGATCATAACGATCAGCATCGTGGCTCAGGTCTTCACGACGCTCCTGATCGTATTCGCCGCAGCGGTCTTTGATATGCTTGGCTTTTTCTTCTTCATGAAGATGCTCTTCACGCTCGTCGGCATGTTCGTTTGGTATTTCGAGACTCATAATGACTCCTTTTAGATTGTTGTGCCCTGGCGCTTGCGGTGCCAGGGCGGATTTTCTCATAGACTTACCGTAGCGCCTTTTACGGTAGAAAAAAGAAGAGCGCGACAGGTTGTTAATGTGTTGCAATCAAATAGCTGCTTTTTGATTGAATGCGCTAGCGAAGCGTGCGCAGGTGTTCTTAATTGGTAGGTTTTTGAACTTGACCCTTTTAACTTCTCGTTTGATCACGCCATTTTGAAGGCGAGATACCAAATTCGCGACGGAAAGCCTCCGAAAAGCTACTTTGTCTTGCATAGCCTACTGCAGCTGCGATCTCGGCAATGCTCAAGTGAGAGGCATGCAGCAGCTGTGCAGCACGCTTCATTCTGATCGCACGCAGATGTTCACCAACGCTCATGCCTGTCTCCTCTTTAAAGATAGCGGCAAGGCTTGCGCGGCTTACACAAAGATCAGCAGCTATTTTTTCAATCGTTAAGGCATGGGCAAAATGCTTTTCCATGATTGCGCAAGCATCGCTAACCAATTCTTTGGACGAGATACTCCCTGCGCGTTTTGCGGCATCATCCTGGGCGCTTGCGGTGTCGAGCAAGCAGCCTATTGCACTCGATACGAGAGAACGCAGTCGCCATTCGGCACCAGGAAGATCTGCGTCTTCTGGGTTGATACTTTGAAAGAGGGCTCCCAAGTTGAGCGGGAGTTTATTGAGTGTAGGAGATGAGAGGCGTTCGAGTAGGATATCCGCGTCTTCTGGACGATATTTCTTGATCTTCGTGAAGAACGAGGACGTTACGCAGAGGGATCGCGAGGTATAGGGTGCATTCTTTTTGAGGCTATAAGAAAAGGTGCCGCCTTGCTGGTAGAACGTGACCAAGTTGTTGTTTTGGGTGCGTTGTTCATTTGCAAAGGGTGTTCCGCATAGGTTGGCTGTTGACATTTCTCCGAGACAAAAATAATCGTCAAAATAGCTGTCGAACAGTTCGCTTTCGTGCAGCGATATATCGAGCACGGTAAAGAGGCAGTCGTTATCAAGCGACGCAACCCAAATGCCGCCTTCCCCCTTTTTGGGAGACATTGATGCGCTCAGGCCAAGCCGATGCTGTTGAGATCGCATCTCAAGCTGCTCAATCTGTGGCATGAAGTACTGATGAAGGTTCTTTGGGATGTCAGTCAGCATGGGTGAGTGGTCGATCCTTTTTGAATGCGTCTAAAGCTTTTTCGATATCGTCTAAAAATTACCCAAGGGTAACAATTTCTCTCATAAGAATGATAAGTTAACCAAGTCAGACTCTTAATGGACTCAAGGGGTGAACGACCCCTCTTGTTGCGTGATGGGTTTGTCGGTTCGTAAAGAAGCGAGAAAGACGTGCGAACAGCATGTCAGGGTAGGAGCTCTTTCAGTGGTTGAGGCATCGATCGATATGAATGAATGTGCGCATATCTCACGCGAGGATGTGCAGGCTAGCGCCCGTGGTGCTAAGTTTAGACATACACGTAGACGTATCGATCCGCGCATTTCTCTGTTCGTATTGCTGATTATGAACATCGCCGCATTTGCTGCCTCCTCGCTCGCTCTTGAAATAGCTGCCGTTGTATTTGATGCAGTGTTGATGCTCTATCTCAAACGTCCGCGTTTGATGCTCGGGTGGCTTGCGGCGTTCGTACTGATACTAGGTATCTATTTTGCCTGTGTTACGGCTGGACCCTTCTTTATGCCGGTAAGCACGTGCTTTTTGACTTTTTGTCGCATCTTTCCGAGTGCGATGTTCGCTGCGGCTATGATTTCGACGACCTATGTGGGCGAGATGGCTTATGCGTTGCAAACGTTTGGCCTTACTAATCGTATGACCGTAGCGGTTTGCGTTGCCCTGCGGTTCTTTCCGACGGCCTATCGTGAAGCACGTGCCGTACGCGAGGCGATGCTTACCCGCGGTATTCGGTTGACGCCACGTGCAATCATTAAACATCCACTCTCTTTGCTCGAAGATTTCATGGTGCCGTATATCCATCGCATCTCGATCGTGGCAGATGAGCTGGGTGATGCGGTCATGGTGCGTGCGATTGAGGCATCTTCGAAGCGCACCTGCTATCACGAACTCAAGATATCGTTCGCTGATATGGTGGTCATGCTTTTTGCGATGGCCTTTCTGGTGATCGCGGTAGCGGGAAGGTTTATGTAGTGGAGAGGCTGCTTCAGAAAACGCAGTCTGAAGGCTCGTTTTTGTGCCAGCTGCAAGATCAAGATCAAGAACAAGATCAAGAACATGAACATGATGCGATCGTTCTTGAGAATGTGAGCTATCGCTATGCTGGTGCGAGCAAACATGCGCTCGATGATGTTTCGTTGTGCATCCCGCAAGGGCAATGCGTGGTGGTGACTGGGCCTTCAGGTTGCGGGAAGACTACGCTCACGCGCCTGGTCAATGGGCTGGTGCCGCTCGTGTATGAAGGCGAGCTTGAGGGGTGCGTTTTAGTAGAGGGCCGTGCTGTTTCAAGCTGGACGACTGCTGATTTAGGCACGAGTGTCGGTTCGGTGTTCCAAAATCCTCGCAGTCAGTTCGTGAATATCGATACCACATCCGAAATAGCATTCGGCTGCGAGAATCTTGGTCTTCCGCGTGAAGAGATCATCGCGCGCGTGCACGAAGCGGTCAACGCTATTGGCGCACAAGATCTTTTGGATCGCAGTGTCGAAGAACTTTCAGGTGGACAGAGGCAAGCGGTGATCATTGCTTCAGCGCTTGCAATGCAACCAGCTGTAGTGGTGATGGATGAGCCGACTGCCTCGCTCGATGCAGCGGCAATGCGCCGTTTGGCGAATGCGATCTGTTTGCTCAAGCAGCAAGGAAAGACTGTAGTTATCTCCGAGCATCGCTTGTGGTGGTTGCAGGGTGTGGTCGATCGTGTTATTCGCATGAGAGATGGGCGTATCTGTGGCGATTGGAGCGCTTCGGATTATGAGCAGATCTCTTTCGCTGAGCGCGTGCGTTTTGGTGAGCGCGCGTGGCGTTTGAGCGAGATGGAGGATGGTGCCCAACGCGGAATCACTGTTGAAGAGGCAGCGCCTGAGATGCTCAAAACGCAGGATCTGAAGGCTGGTTATCGCAGATCAAGATCTGTTCTTAAAGGCGTTGATTTGGATATTCCAGCAGGAAAGATTGTGGGAATATTGGGCGAGAACGGCGCAGGTAAGACGACGCTGCTGCGTTGTTTGTCAGGACTTACCCATGAAAAGGACGGAACCGTTTTCTTGGAGGGAAAGCCGCTTCGATTCCGCAAGCGCCCCGAAGCTGTTCATTTGGTCATGCAAGAACCAGGTTATCAGCTGTTTGCAGATAGCGTACAGGGTGAACTTGAGCGTGCGGCTGTGCAGTCACAAAAGCAAGAACGAAGGATGAGTGCCTCTGGACAAGATCCTTCGGAGCAAGCTTGTGCGATGCTCTTGCGTTTTGGGTTGGACGATCTAGCGGATCGTCATCCACTCTCGCTTTCGGGAGGAGAGCGTCAGCGACTTGCTATTGCCGCGGGAGTCTTGCAAGGAGCGCGCGTAGTGGTTTTGGATGAACCTACGAGCGGACTTGATCGACGCAATATGGAGCGCGTTGCCGCGGCCCTGCGTGCGCTTGCCGCTGAAGGCCATGCGATTTGTGTCGTGACCCATGATTACGAGTTTCTCTGCTTGGTGTGTGATGAGGTCGCCGAACTTCACGCAGGCAAGATCACTGACCGGTATGCGCTCGATAGTGAAGGAATCGGTCGAGCACGTGTTTTCTTCGGATTCTAGATGACCAGCCTTCAATGGCTGATGAGATACCTGTTCAAAAAGAAAGGACGAATCAATGACAACAGAGACAACAACGAAGCAGGCTGCACCGACAGCAAAGAGCGGGCTATCAGCAAAAGATATCGTTTTGTTGGCGATTTTCGGCGCGATCACGTTCTTCGTGTTCATGGCCATTTCCATGGCATGCTCATTTAGCACTGACACTGCCTGGTGGACGCATGCGATCGGTTCGATCCCAGGTGGCATCGTATGGGCCTATCTTATGGCGCGTGTTCCTAAGCGTGGTGCGGCGATTATCGCGGGTGCGGTCATGGCGCTGCTCGCATTTCTGATGGGTATGCTCTGGACGGGTCCCGTAGGTATGTTCATCGGCGCAGTTCTTTGCGAGGCGATCATGATCATCGGTAAGCGTTCGAAATGGTCGATGGCAATCGGTTTTGCGGTCTTTGTGCTGTGCTGGTGGCTCGGTCAGATTTCGCTCATTCTGTTCACAGGTCCGGCTTATGTGCAGATGATTATTGATATGGGCATGACCGCTGAATATGGTTGGGGTCTGGTCAACTGGGTTGCAAGCCCTATGTTTCCGCTGTGTGCTTGCGTGACCGCTGTGTGCTCGATGCTGGGTTGCTGGTTGGGTATTGCGATCTTTAAGAAGCATTTTGCGAAGATTAACGGTTAGTTAGCGAGGTTGCTTATGGCGAACGAGGTAAAACAGCGAAATGCACTTATTCGGCTGCTTGACTATGCTGGATCGCGCAAAAAATGCGCCTACGCTGGCGTGCTGCTCGCTGCTCTTAACGGTGTGCTTACTGTTGTTCCGCTGGTGTTGGTGTGGTTTGTGCTGCGCGACCTTGTTATAGTGGCACCCAACTGGAGTGCGGCAAGCGATGCAACCGTGTGGGCGTGGGCGGCATTCATTGTGGCTATTGTGGGCATGGTGTGCTATTTCGCAGGGCTCATGCTCACGCATACGGCAGCTTTTCGTGTGGCGGCGAACATGCGCAAGCGGTGTCTAACACATATCGCAAAAGTGCCGCTCGGATACTTTGATGCGAATGCCTCAGGGCGTTTGCGCCGCATCATCGATGGGTGTGCCGGACAGACCGAAGACGTGATCGCTCATAAGCTACCTGATTTCATCGCTTCGCTTACTGCGCCGATCGCCTTTCTGGTTACCATGTTCATCTTCGATTGGATGATGGGACTCGTTTGCCTCATCCCCGTATTGGTATCGCTTTTCGCGATGTGGTGGATGATGGGACGCGACACGCCGAAGGGTGGGCGCTATTTCATGCAGCGCTATCAAGAGGCGCTTGCCCGCATGAGCACGGCGGCCACCGAATATGTGCGCGGTATCCCCATTGTCAAAGTGTTTCAGCAGACGGTTCATTCGTTTCGAGCATTCCATGATGCGATCATTGACTATCGCGATATGGCCACGAATTACGTGAATTACTGCAAGGTTCCGCAGGTTATTCAACTTGTTGCTATCAACTCGACCTTTGTTGTGCTGGTTCCAGCGGGCATCCTTCTTGCGAACGCAGCGGCAGATTTCATGCTGTTCTTCACAAACTTTATCTTTTATGTCATCTTCTCGGCGCTCACGACCACAATGATGAGCAAGGTGATGTATTCTTCCGAAGCGGTCATGATGGCGGAAGATTCGTTGCGTCGCGTTGATGAGATCCTCAAGGTTGTTCCGATGAGCGAAGTAGACGAGCAGCATGCTGAACATCCCAATGATTCATCAGTTGTTCTTGACGCGGTGAGCTTTACCTATCCTGGAATGGAGACGCCTGCGCTCAACGGCGTGAGTCTGTCCATCCCGGCAGGCACTACGATCGCGTTAGTAGGGCCTTCGGGTGGTGGTAAGACCACGCTTGCAAGCTTGATTCCACGATTTTGGGATGTGAGTGAAGGGGCGGTGCGCGTAGGCAACGCCGATGTTCGTGCTATTCCGACACATGAACTCATGGATACGGTTGCGTTCGTCTTCCAAAATGATCGCTTGTTCAAAGGGACGCTGGCAGAGAATATTCGTATGGGTCGCGTTAATGCTAGTGATGCCGAAGTACTGGCAGCAGCCCATGATGCGTGCTGCGACGACATCCTTGCAAAGTTTCCCCAAGGGCTTGAAACGCGTGTAGGCAGCGACGGGGTTTATCTTTCAGGTGGCGAATGTCAGCGTATTGCTCTTGCGCGTGCAATTCTGAAAGATGCGCCAGTGGTGGTATTGGATGAGGCGACCGCTTTTGCTGATCCTGAGAATGAAGCCTTAATCCAAAAGGCTCTCAGCCGCCTAGCGCAGGGTAAAACGGTTCTCATGATTGCTCATCGTCTTTCGACGGTAGTGAATGCAGATCTGATCGCGGTTGTGGACCAGGGGCGGATCGTGGAGCAAGGAAGTCATGCTGATCTGCTTGCCGCTGAAGGGCTGTATGCACATCTTTGGAGCAATTACCAAAAGGCTGTTCAGTGGAAGATCGAAAGGGGAGAGCAACATGTTGCGTGAGTCTTTGGCGTTGACTGAACAAGGCGCTCGTTCGATTAAGATCGGCGCGTTTGTGAGTGCTTTGGCTAATCTGGTTTTGATGGCCCCAATTGCGATTTTCTATCTGGTAACGAGTGATTTTTTCGCTCACCTTGAAGATCTGAGCGTACCACTTCCTGCACTCTGGCCTTACGCGATCGGCATCATTGCAGTTTTAGCTTTGGTGTTTGTGACGCAATATGCTGAATATCACTACACCTATGGACCTGTTTATAAAGAAAGCGCACGCAAACGTATTGGTATTGCTGAGCGATTGCGTCTGTTGCCACTCTCATTCTTTGGTAATCGTGATCTAGCTGATCTGACAACGGTCATCATGAAAGACTGTGCTGATCAGGAGCGATTATTCAGTCATACAATGCCGCAATTGTTTGGTACGGTCATCTCTACTGTGGTGATTGCGGTGATGATGTTTGTTTTTGATTGGCGTCTTGCGATCGCATCGTTGTGGCCGCTCCCGGTTGCTGTTGTCATTCTCCTTGCGACCACGCGTGCGCAGACCAAAAAGACAATCGAAAAGAACGAGGCAGGGCTGGTACTTGCTGATGATATTCAGGAATACCTTGAGGGGAATCGAGAGATCAGATCACTCAATCGTGTTGAAGATTATCGTGATCGCTTAAATGCAGACATTGATGCGTTCGAGCGTGCTAAGCTGCGTGCAGAATTGACCACTGGTGTTGCTGTTAGCAGTACGCAAGCGCTGCTCAAGCTGGGTATCCCTTCTACGATTCTGGTAGGCGCAGCGCTTATGGTTGCGGGGCAATGTGATTTTCTGGTCTTTTTCTGTTTCATGTTGGTGATCACACGCGTTTACGATCCGATCAATTTGGTACTGCAAGCCACTGCTGAACTCATCGATATGCGCCAATCGCTTTTGCGCATGCGCGGTATTGAGAACGAGCCTGTTCAAGTGGGATCTGATCGCTTCGCTCCACGGGGTTACGATATCGAATTCGGTGATGTTGTTTTCAGTTATGACGGGGGAGAGCGCGTGCTTGATGGCGTTACCTTCACTGCAAAGGAAGGAGAGGTAACAGCGCTCGTTGGACCATCAGGTTCAGGTAAGTCGACTGCTGCAAAACTAGCAGCGCGCTTTTGGGATGTTGATGGGGGTGTGATTCGCGTAGGTGGTATCGATGTTTCTGCGATCGACCCGGAGACCTTACTCACTGATTACACCGAGGTCTTCCAGGATGTCGTACTCTTCGATAACAGCATCATGGAAAATATCCGCTTAGGACGTCTGGACGCGAGTGATGAAGAGGTGCTTGCAGCGGCGAAAGCAGCGAATTGCGATGAGTTCGTGAACCGTCTTCCTGAAGGTTACGCGACTATGGTTGGTGAAAATGGTGGTCGCCTTTCAGGTGGTGAGCGCCAGCGTATCTCGATTGCACGTGCGATTTTAAAGGATGCGCCTATCGTGCTTTTAGATGAAGCAACTGCTTCACTGGACGTCGAAAACGAGACACAGGTACAAGAAGCACTTTCGCGTCTGCTCGTAGGGAAGACTGTGTTGGTTATCGCGCATCGCATGCGCACCGTTGCTAATGCGGACAAGATTGTAGTCCTACAAGAAGGGCGTGTCACTGAACAAGGCACACCTGCGGAATTGCTTGAGCGCAAGGGTATCTTCGCGCGGATGGTGCAGCTGCAGGGTGAAACGGCGGGGTGGACAATCTAGGAAGCTTTCATAATAAAGGCGCTTTCATGGTGCCACACATCTTGGTTTAGAAATCCAATCCATACGAGTGCTTGTAACTTGATTGAAATATAAAGCGCTTTATACTTACCATAAAAGCACTACATCTTGTGGGTGTTGTTTGATGGTGAGTACGCAAGCAAGATTAGCGTAGTTCTCTTTGTATCTGCCTTGTTGTGCGTTTGATAGCAATGTAGTGCACCCCATTGTTAATCGATGGGGTGTATTTTTCAAGAAAGGTTCAGCTATGGCTATCAGTCCTGATCAGGATTTTGTTCTCAAAACAATCAAAAGCCGTGATGTTCATTTTGTTCGTTTCTGGTTTTGCGATGTTTTAGGCAACATGAAATCGTTTGCGGTAATTCCTTCAGAACTTGAGCATGCGTTTGAAGAGGGTATGGGCTTTGATGCGAGTTGCGTGCGTGGTTTTTCTTTTACGCAAGAATCGGACATGCTGGCGTTTCCCGATGCTTCAACATTTCAGATTCTTCCTTGGCGTCCTGAGAAAAATGCGGTTGGCCGTATGTTTTGCAGTATTAAAACTCCGCAAGGAGAACCTTTTGATGGCGATGTGCGTCATGTGCTTGATGCTGTTACGGCAAAAGCTGAGGAGATGGGCTACGTTATGAATGTGGGCCCTGAGCTTGAGTTTTATTACTTTAAAGATCAAGAAGGTACGGTGCCACTTGATAGAGGCGGCTATTTTGATCTCACGAGTCTTGATAATGCATCTGATATGCGTCGTGACACTATTTTGACGCTCGAGCGTATGGGTATTCCTGTGGAGTATTCTCATCACGAAAATGGCCCATCGCAGCATGAAATTGATTTACGTTATGCGGATGCGGCTATTATGGCTGACAGTGTTATGACCTATAAAATGGTTGTTAAAGAGGTGGCTATGAAGTATGGAGTACATGCCTCATTTATGCCTAAGCCTATTGCATCTGAGCCAGGAAGTGGAATGCATGTTCATATGAGCCTCTTTGATGGTGATGGTAATAATGCATTTTTTGATCCACATGATCCTGAGGGCTATAACCTTTCTCAAATAGCTAAACACTATATTGCTGGTCTTCTTAAATATGCGCCAGAGTTCTCTTTGATTACTAATCCGACTATCAATTCATACAAGCGTTTGGTTCCCGGTGGTGAGGCGCCTGTTGGTATTACGTGGGCACGCAATAATCGCGCAACGTTAGTGCGCATTCCAGGTTATAAGCCTGACAAGGAAGATGCCTGTCGTGTCGAATTGCGCTCGCCTGACCCGGCAGCAAATCCCTATCTTGTTTTTGCAGTATTGCTCGCTGCAGGTCTTAAAGGAATCGAAGATGAGCTTGTCTTGCAGCCTCCTTTTGAGGATCCTTCTCGTTTTACGTATACACGCCATGAGCTTAACGAAATTGGCATCAAGACGTTGCCTTCCAATTTGGGAGAAGCACTCGATACGTTTGAACGTTCTGAATTGATGAAAGAAGTGCTAGGCGAGCATATTCATTCGTTCTTAGTGGATTACAAACGCAAAGAATGGGATGAATATCAACATCAAGTAACCCAGTGGGAACTTGACCGCTATTTGGCTGTTTTGTAGGAGTTAGTCATGCAGCGCAAAAACGTTATCTTTATTGCTGATAGCCTTGATAATGCTCATAAGTTTCAAGCGGTCTTATCAGGTTTTGATATTGATGTATCGGCGGGTTCATCAATGCAATTTAAGAGCCTACTTTCGGAAAACCCACAGCACGATCTGGTAATTTATGAAGCAATGCCCGAAACTGCCGGAAACATTGCAAAAGTAGAAGAGGCGCTTGCTGATGATGGTGGTGCAGCTATGCTAATCATAGTTCCGCAAGCACTACTTTCTCATGTACGCCTTCCTGTACGAGTAAAATCTGATTTTGTTGTTAGTTCAGCAAGCCAAGAAGAATGCACCTTGCGCATAAAGCAGCTTCTTTGGCCTGGTAATGAATCTTCATCTCATGATTTTATTTCAGTTGATAGTATGTCTATTAACTTGGCAACCTATCAGGTGACGGTAGCGGGTGAGCCCGTTGATTTTACCTATCTTGAATATGCGTTGCTGGCATTTTTGGTAACACATCCAGGCCGCACCTATTCTCGTGATGCTCTTTTGCGTCGCGTTTGGGGATTCGATTACTTTGGTGGTTCGCGTACCGTAGATGTGCATGTTCGTCGCGTCCGTGCTAAGCTAGGCCCCGAGTTATCACAGCATCTTGAGACTGTGCGTGGAGTAGGCTACCTTTGGAGCGCGTAAATGGACAAAACAATAGCGGTAATTGACGGCAACTCATTAATGCATAGGGCCTATCATGCGGTGCCGCCCGCCATGACAGCTCCTGATGGTACACCCACCAATGCGGCATTTGGTTTTATGCAAATGCTGATCAAGTTTATTGAGACCGAACATCCCGATGCTATTATTTGTGCATTTGATAAAGGACGCCCCGCTTTTCGTATTGAGGCTCTTGAGCAGTATAAGGCGCAGCGCCCTCATATGGATGATGCGTTGCGTGTCCAATTTCCCGTAATTCAGCGTATTTTAGGTGCTCTCGATATCCCTGTTGTTATGCTGGAAGGATGGGAAGGCGACGATATTTTAGGCACTATCGCTGCACGTGATGAAAAGCTTGGTATTAAGACACTTTTGGTTACGGGAGATAAGGATGCTTATCAACTTGCAAGCGATTTAACGCGTATCGTTACCACTAAAAAAGGTATCACGGATGTTGTTGTATATGGTCCTGCAGAAGTTGAAGAGCGCTACGGTGTTCGACCTGACCAATTTAGAGATTTTTTAGGTCTTAAAGGTGATAGCTCTGACAATATCCCTGGCGTTCCTGGTATTGGTGATAAGCGGGCTTCTTCTATGCTCCAAACGTATGGAAATCTTGAAGGGATCTATGAGAATCTCGATAAGTTTAAAGGTAAGCAGCTAGAAAATTTGCGTGACAATGAGGATGCAGCGTTTCTATCACGCCAAGTTGCTACCATTATCACTGATGTGCCCCTTGAAGATGAGATTGATCTTGAGACCATTCATTTTCCATCGTTTGATCCAGCTCTTGTTACTCAAGTGTTTGAGGAGCTGCGCTTTAAGTCTCAGCTTGCAAAAGTTTTAGGATTTATGCAAGAAGATGGCTTGCAAGGATTAGCGGGCGTTTCAACGATCACCTATGATGCTGTTGAGCCATTTATATATGGCGAGGAGGCACTCGAAACGCTTCGGGGTCTTATTGGAAAAGAAGAAGTGGCGCTTGCGTGGTCACTTGCAGAGCAAGCAAGTCTTTTCGAGCCAGAACTGTCTCTTGCTGTTTCGCTCCCTGAAAACGGTACCGCGCTTCTTTCGGGGGAGTATGCCCAAACTGCTCTTACTGAGCTTTTGCGTGAGGGCTCATTTGCTGCTATCGATGTTAAGCATCTGATTGATCAAGTTTATCCTCGCAGTACTGCTGAAGAGGCTTTTGTGTCAAGCCAAGAGGTGCTTGATGCAACGTTTTTTGATGTGTCGTTAGCTGCATATGTGGTTAACTCTAATGAATCAACCTATGATCTCAATACGCTTACTTCGGCTTATTTAGGAACTGTTGTGCCAGAGCTTGAGGATAAGTCGCTTCAGCATGCCCAAGAAGCCTACTTAGTCAAGCTATTGGCTCAAGAGGTGCGCAAAAGTCTTCAAGAGCGCACTTCTGATCAAGTGTATGAAGATATCGATGCGCCTTTAGTGTCAGTGCTTTGTTTGATGGAGCGGACAGGGGCTGCACTTGATAAGCATCGCCTGGCAGAACTGGCTGCTGATGCCGATGCAGAATTAGGCGTTTTGCGTGATCAAATTTATATGCTTGCTGGTGAGGAATTTAATATTGATTCCCCCAAACAGCTCGCTCATATTTTGTTTGAGGTTTTGGATTTAACTCCTATTAAGAAAACTCGGCGTGGCTATTCAACTGATGCCACCGTGCTTAAAGAGTTAGCGAAAAACCATGAATTGCCTGCTCTCGTTATGAGTTATCGTGAATTTGCAAAAATAAAATCAACCTATATTGATTCGCTGCCTAAGATGGCTAATACCTCTGATGGACGTATTCATACGTCCTACAATCAGATGGTAACAACAACGGGACGCCTTTCTTCATCAGATCCTAATTTGCAAAACATTCCTGTTCGTACCGACTTTGGTCGCAAGATTCGCGAATGCTTTATTCCGCTGCATGAAGGAGAGGTGTTTGTTTCAGCAGACTATTCTCAAATTGAGCTGCGTCTTTTAGCTCATTTATCAGGCGACGAACATTTGATCGACGCCTTTAATTCAGGAGCTGACTTTCATGCGCGTACCGCAAGTCGTGTGTTTGGTATTCCTTTTGACGAGGTTACTCCGCTTTTGCGCAGCCGTGCCAAGGCTGTTAATTTTGGCATTGTATACGGTCAGCAAGCATTTGGATTATCGCAAAGCTTGGATATACCATTTGCTGATGCCAAAGAAATGATTGATCGTTACTTTGAGGCATATCCTGGTGTCCGTCAGTATTTGGATGAAACGGTGGCTAAAGCTCATGAGCAAGGGTATGTAGAGACATTGTTCGGTCGACGTCGTTATATCCCAGAACTTTCTGCCTCTAATGCCGCTCAGCGTGGCTTTGGTGAGCGTACAGCAATGAATCATCCTATGCAGGGTAGTGCTGCTGATATAATTAAAATAGCTATGCGCCGTGTGCAGACTGAACTACTTGCACGCGGTTTAAAGAGTTCTTTGATGTTGCAAGTGCACGACGAACTTGATCTTTCAGTTCCTCACGCTGAACTCGATGAAGTGTCTGCTCTAGTCAAAGAAATAATGGAGTCGGTGATTGACTTGTCGGTGCCACTTCTGGTTGATGTTTCCCCTGGCCAGAATTGGGCGCAAGCACATTAGATCCCATCGCCAAAAAGCGTGGCGCAATAAAAAGCAAATATTTTTTATAAAATGAAGCGTTGCTTCATTGACTTGTGGGCTGATTACTGATAAGGTAACGGCTTGCGTTTGAACACATTAGTAGGAGATATTCGATGTACGCAATTATTAAGACTGGCGGCAAACAGTATAAGGTCGCCGCTGGAGATTACTTAAATGTAGAGAAGCTTGATGCTGAGGTTGGATCTAAAGTTGAGCTTCCCGCTATTGCTATCGTAGACGGCACCACGGTTACTGCTGATCCTGCAGAGGCTGCTAAGACTAAAGTTGAGGCTGAGGTTGTTGAGCAGTTCAAGGGTGACAAGCAGCTCGTATTTAAGTTCAAGAAGCGCAAGAACTACAAGAAGATGCGTGGTCATCGTCAGAATTTGACCCGTGTCAAGATTGTTGCTGTTGGCGCCGACAAGGCTGAATAGATCTAAGAGGAGGTTCTCTCATGGCACACAAGAAAGGTCAAGGTTCCATCCGTAATGGTCGTGATTCTCAGTCCAAGCGCCTTGGATGCAAGCGCTTTGCTGGTGAGACCGTAGGAACTGGTGTAATTTTGGTTCGTCAGCGTGGTACTCACATTCACCCAGGTGAGAATGTAGGACGCGGCAAAGATGACACCTTGTTTGCATTGTGCGACGGAGTGGTTGAATACACTCAAGGTGCACGTCGTAAGGTTCACGTTCGTCCTTTGGCATAACAACCTGTCTACATCATATTATTAATGTTTGAGCCTCCTGCATTCCAGGAGGCTTTTCTATTAGAATCAGATAAAACTTATCAAGAGGAGAGATATCTTGTTTACCGATAAAGTTCGCATTCATGTGACTGCCGGAAATGGCGGTGCGGGATGTATGTCTTTTAGACGCGAGGCTCATGTGCCTAAAGGAGGCCCCGATGGGGGCGATGGAGGACATGGTGGAAATGTTATTGTCCAGGCAGATCTGAATGTCTCTTCATTGATTGATTATCGCTTTAAGCATCATTTTAAAGCGGATCGTGGGACTCATGGAAAAGGAAGCCGTATGCATGGTGCAACAGGTGATGATCTTATTCTTAAAGTCCCTGTTGGTACTGTCGTGCGTGAATATAACGAGGAAACCAAAGAGGTCGGTGAGATGATTGCTGATCTAGTTCATGATGGCGAATCAATCATTGTTGCGCGTGGTGGTATTGGTGGACGTGGTAACACGCATTTTGTGACACCTACTCGTCGTGCCCCCGCATTTGCCGAGCTTGGTGTTCCAGGAGAAGAGGGTTGGATTGAGCTTGAAATGAAGCTTATGGCTGATGCAGCGCTCGTTGGAATGCCTTCAGCTGGTAAATCGTCTATGATTGCACGTATTTCTGCAGCCAAGCCAAAAATTGCCGATTACCCTTTTACCACTCTTGTTCCTAATTTAGGAGTCGTTAAAACCAATGATTATAACTATGTTGTAGCTGATGTACCAGGGCTTATTGAAGGTGCGCATGAAGGCAAAGGCCTAGGACATGAATTTTTACGCCACATTGAGCGATCAGCTATCATCTTGCATGTTGTTGACTTGTCGGGTGGTTATGAAGGACGTGATCCTGTAGAGGACTACGAGATCATCAAGCGGGAGCTTGATCTCTATGCGCATGAGCTCTCAGAACGTCCTTGTATTGTTGTGGGTAACAAAATAGATATGCCAGGTGCTCAAGAAGCAGCGAAGCGATTAGCGCAGGTAGTACGGGCTGATGCGCTTGCTGCGGTAGATAACGATGAATTTCGTTTGGATGAGAGCCCCATTAATCCAAAATTATTTGTCACCTCGACAGTGACCGGTGAGGGAATTGAGGCGCTTAAACAGGCAACCGGTGCGCTTGTTCAGACACTTCGCGAACAGCGTAAGGAAGAAGAAGCTCAAAATCTTGAGTTCGAACAAGTTTGGCAACATCGCCGTGATCAGCGTGATAAGCGTTTTACTATTGCTGAGGAAGAACCAGGCGTATTTCGTGTTACCGGAAAACAGATTGAGCGCATGGTAATTCAGACAGACTGGGAAAATGATGAGGCAGTCGCGTTTTTGCAGCATCGTTTTAAACGACTCGGTCTTGATAAGGCGCTTGAAAAAGCCGGTGCTCGTGACGGAGATGAGGTCCGTATCTTAGGCGTTGAATTTGAATACGAAGGCGCTGGCGCAGATGATGACTATGAAGGTTTAGATATTTAGATAGCGATTGAGTAGATGGCAAACAATAATTCACACATCATTGTGGTCAAAATTGGCACTTCAACTTTGGTTGATGAACAGGGTTCTCTCAATAGGGGCTTTTTGCGAGATTTGGCAGGCCAACTTGCAGAACTTAAACAACAGGGCTGGAAGCCTATTGTGGTTACGAGTGGTGCCATTGGGTGCGGTCTTGAGCGTTTGGGGATCTCTGAGCGTCCAAGTGATATGCCGACCTTGCAAGCAGCGGCAAGCGTTGGCCAAAATATTTTGATGAGTGCCTATGCTCAGGTGTGTGATGAGGTCGGTTTAACCACATCGGTTATTTTGATTACCCGTCAAACAACACGTGACAGAGCTGCCTATCTTCATGCGCGCGATACCCTTGAGCGTCTTTTGCAGCTCGATGTTATTCCTATCATTAACGAAAACGACACGGTGAGTGTTGAGCAAATTCGTTTTGGCGACAATGATACGTTGGCGGCGTTGGTATCTTGTTTGGTTGGTGCAGAGTTGTGCGTGATTTTTTCAGATATTGAAGGGCTTTATGCGCAAAATCCTGCTATCAATCCTGATGCGCCTCTCATTAATCATGTCTCTCGCATTACTTCTGACATTATGGCTAGCGCGGGCGGCGCTGGCTCTAAAATGGGATCGGGGGGCATGATTACAAAGATTCGATCGGCGCGCGTACTTATGACAGCGGGCATTGATATGGTGATTTGCTATGGCAAAAAACCTCACGCTTTGGTGCGTATTGTTTCGGGTGAAGAGATTGGCACGCGCTTTAGTGCTCATGAGATTCATCATGACATTACGCCTAAAAAGCTCTGGATCGCACTTGGAGATACTCCTAAAGGTGCGGTGGTTGTTGATGAAGGAGCAAAAAAGGCTCTTATCGATGCGGGTTCATCCCTTTTAGCGGTAGGGATTACAAGCGTGCGTGGATCATTCCAGCCCGGTGATAGTATTGACATTAAAGATAATGAGGATCTAACCATTGCACGTGGTCGTGCAGGTGCATCTTCATCTGAAGTAGAACTTGCGTGTGGAAAAACGCAAACAGAAATTAAGCAAAACGAGCTCTTTGTGAATTTGGCACAACATCCTGTTGTGCATCGAGATGATTTGGTGGTGTTCGAATGAGTGAGGCGTATCAAGCAGCCGAGCGTGCAAAAGCTGCTAGCACTGCAATGGCAATGACAACAGAAGAACAGCGTAACAAGGCGCTCTATGCAATGGCAAATGTACTTCGCGATAATGTTGAACTCATTTGTGAGGCTAATGCCAAAGATATGGCGTATGGAGAAAAAACAGGAGTAAGTAAACCTATTCTTGATCGCCTCTATCTGGATAAAGATCGTATTGAGTCAATTGCTTCAGCTTTGGAAGACTTGGCTGCTCTTGATGATCCAACGGGTAAAATTCTTGAGACACGCATGCTTGATAATGAGCTTGAAATTGTACGTGTTACGGTTCCTATGGGTGTTGTTGCTATGATTTACGAAGCGCGTCCGAATGTAACAGCGGATGCTGCAGGTATTTGCATCAAGAGCGGTAATGCGTGTGTGTTGCGTGGCGGTTCTTTAGCAGTTAATTCAAATCTTGCGATCTCTGATCTGCTTTCTATGGCGGCCTATAATGCGGGTATGCCCAAAGATGCAATCGTTTCAATTCGTTCAACTGATCGCTCAGAGACTGATGAATTATTGGGTCTGCGTGGTCTTATTGATGTTTTGATCCCTCGTGGTGGCGCGGGTCTCATCCAGCATTGTGTGGATCATGCGCGTGTTCCTGTGATTGAAACGGGTACAGGCAATTGTCATATTTATATCCATCAATCGGCAGATCTTACTAAAGCTCTTCCTATTATCATCAATGCCAAAACGCAACGAACGGGTGTGTGTAACGCAGCGGAATCATTGCTTGTTGATGAAGCTATTGCAGACACTGCACTGCCTTTGATTGTGGATGCTCTCGCACAAGCTGGGGTAACTATTCATGGCGATGAGGCAACGCGTGCTGTGGCATCATCGATGGGTGTGTCGGTTGAGGAAGCTACCGTTGATGACTGGGGTCGTGAATATCTTGATATGGACATTTCAATCAAGGTAGTATCAGGGATTGATGAGGCTATCACGCACATTAATCGTTATGGCACGCATCATTCGGAAGCTATTATTGCTCAGGATGAAAAAGCTCAGGATCTCTTTTTGTGCTCTATTGATGCTGCTGCTGTATACGTAAATGCTTCGACGCGGTTTACTGATGGTGGCGAATTTGGCTTAGGTGCCGAAATTGGTATCTCGACACAAAAGTTGCATGCTCGTGGTCCATTTGCGCTCGATGCGCTTACAACATATAAATATCTCATACGAGGAAATGGACAGATTAGAAGCTAGTTCAAAGAGGAGTAGCTATTCTCAAGCCAGAATAGCTAGCATAAAAAATCGCTAGCTTGGGCAAGGGTGGCAAGGGATAACAAGGGCATCAATTATGGCGGTAATCTGTGAGCGATTTGATACATTGGGGCAAGACTGTCCTAATAGATCCTATGCATTAGGCATCATGGGCGGGACATTCGACCCTATTCATCTTGGTCACTTGGCTGTTGCTGAGCAAGCACGTGATAAATTAGAGCTTGATGCAGTGGTATTCATGCCTGCGGGTAGGCAGCCTTATAAAATTGATCAAGAGCAGCTCTCGCCTCTAAAACGATTAGAAATGTGTCGTTTGGCTGTTCAAGATAATGCTCATTTTGATGTGAGTTCGCTTGAGGTTGAACGAAGCGGGATTACGTATACGGTTGATACGCTTAAAACGCTTCGAGCTCATTATCCTTCCAATGTAAAACTTTACTTCATTGCTGGAGCAGACTCTATTGCAACGCTCGCTAATTGGAAGGATGCTCAAGAATTGTCGCAATTAGCGTCTTTTGTGGGCATCAATAGACCAGGAACAAAACTCATAGGTGACAAAGCGATTAAGAAATCGCTGCAAGAGGCAGGTTTTACCGTAGAATTTATACATGCTCCGTCGCTTGATATTTCATCGACTGATTTACGGAGACGCATCGCTTCGGGAGGATCAATTAGGTATCTTATCCCTGAGCCCGTGCGGCTCGTAATCGAGGCGGAGAATCTCTATCACTATCGTGATCACGAAAACGATCACAAGAATGGTCGCGTAGGTGATTGATGTCTCTACTTATGGGTAGAGTAGGGAAGAGAAGAGGATTAACGGTAACGTTTGCAAAAACCGAACTATGAAGGCTTTTGAGGGGTGAGCCAGTATGTATGTTCCTTTTACAAACACTGCACTTATGGAGAGAAATATGACGTCTGAATCCGAATCTGAATCGGACGTGATTATTACAGAAAATGCAACCATTGCAGAGCAGGTGGTCGCACCAGAAAAAGAGTGGTCCCCATACAGCAAGACTCACTATAAAGAAATGAAAAAACTCTTAAAGCAACGCGTAAAGGCTTCACGTCTTGCTCATAGCGTCAATGTAGCAAAAACTGCACGTCTTATGGCAAAAGCATATGGTGTTGATCCGGATATGGCACGCATGGCAGGATTGCTGCATGACTGGGATAAAGCGCTTACTGATGAAGAATTGCGCGATCGTGTTGATACGTATGGTCTTGATATTGATCCAGATATTGTCAACAATATGCCGTGGCTTTTGCATGGTCCTACTGCTGCAGCGGTATTGGCAGATGAACACCCTGAGTTTGATCATGGTCTCTATCAAGCAATCGAGCGCCATACGATAGGTGCACCTAATATGTCAAAACTGGATATGATTATCTATGTTGCCGACAAAATCGAACCGGGACATTATGTGCCGGTATACCGAGAGCTTTATAACCGTATTGGAAAGATGGATTTGTTTGATTTGTATTGTGCGGTCCAACAAGAGAATTTGTCTTTCTTGATCGATTCGGGAAGGCCTCTCAATTTGGATGCAGTTAAAGTTTGGAATCACTGCGTTAAACTACGATCATAAGAACAAAATCCTAAGAACAAGACCATAAAAACAAGACTACAAGAGCAAGATAGTACTGAGGAGGGCGCATGAGCGCTGAAGTTGAAAATAATGAAACAAACAGTGAAACGATGACATCACGGGAAATGGCTTTAATTGCAGCAAAAGCTGCTGATGAGCGCAAAGCAACTGACATTATGGTGCTTGAAGTAGGCTCTCTTGTGGATGTAACGGATTACTTTGTTATTGTGACAGCGCGCAATACTCCTCAAGTTGAATCTATTTTGGAATATATTGAAGAGTGCTTACGCAATCAAGCGCATATCAAGCCCATCTCGCGTGAAGGGACTCGTGATCGTTCGTGGGAGATTCTTGATTATGGACGTTTTGTTGTTGACGTCTTTCAGCCTGAAGCTCGTGAGTACTATCGTCTAGAAAGCCTATGGAGTGATGCTCCTGTAGTGGATCTTGCGGAAGCAGGTATTACTGATCCAGAGTATTCGGATCGTATTGCTAAGCTGGTAGAGCGTTGCGAGCAAGCTGAATAGCAATGATTTTTAAGCGATAGGGCTATTTTTTCACAAGAAGACTTACTGTTTCAATGTGATATGACTGAGGAAAAAGGTCAACAGGTGTTGCTTTGCAGAGCGTATAACCTACTTCGTGTAAGCGAGCAACATCGCGTGCCCAGGTAGCAGGATCGCACGAAACATACACGACTCGTTTTGCGTGCGTTTGTGCGATACTCGTGATAATTTCTGGCATAAGTCCTGCGCGAGGCGGATCAACGACGAGCACGTCAAGGTTGCCGAGTGCTGGTAATTCACGAGTCGCGTCTCCACCAATAATAGTTATATCAAGATTTGCCTCTTGTGCATTGCGCCGCAAGTCTCTTACTGACGATCCTGCTGACTCTACACCTACAACACAGGCGCCTTGCGCGGCAAGGGGTAGGGTGAAAGTACCCGCACCACAATAGAGGTCCGCAACAAGGGATGTTTCATCAACGGCGGCATACTCAAGAACAAGATCGATCATGGTCTCAGCTTGAGCGGTGTTGATTTGAAAGAAGCTAGGAGCAGAGATCTTGTAGGTAAAACCTGCGAGTTGCTCAGTCCAATAGCCTTTACCGGAAAGCGCCTCAACACCTTTAATGGCACGCGCCTTTCCTGGATGAGCCATAACACGTACGATGCTGGTAGCGGGAAGGGCGCTTCCCACTACGCGCGCGACGGCTTTGCGGGGAAACGCTCCTGGGGGTGTCCAGAGTGCAATTTCGGTGTCATGGGTGCGCATGCTATGACGTACGCCTACACGATATATTCCCAAGGATTGACTATTTGACAAAAAAGAGAGCGCGCCCCTCAAAGCTCCGGGCGCTTTTTCTATACCTTTTGCTCCGACAAGACAACGTTTAGGGCATACAAGGTCATGCGAGGCGCGCGCATAAAACCCCAGTTGGAATTGTTCGCGTTTCCCCGCTTGTGCCTGGTGCTCCATGTGCGCACCCATCTCAAGCTTGTTGCGAAATCCTAGCTCACGTTTTGACGCGCGCGTAGGCGCAACAAACGCTTGAGCTTCATCGTCAGGTAGTTTAAGAGCACGGCCAAGCTGAGAGACAATTGCCTTGCGCTTATACGTTTGTTGCGCGCTATAGGCTACTTGCATCCAGGGACAACCACCACATTCATTGCAGACAGGACAAGGAGGATTCACGCGCTCAGGGCTTGGCTCTACCAATGAGACTAAGCGTGCTCGTGCAAACGACTTCTTTTCTTGGACAACTTCTACGACAACAGTATCTCCAGGGACAACCCCATCGACAAAAATTACTTTTCCTGCCCGTGATCCTGACAGGGGGCGTCCAATGCCAGCTGATCCATAAGAGAGATCAGTGATCGTAAGTGTTTCTAGATGTTCGGCATCGGAAGAGAAAGAATCAGTCATGGTTATTCCCTTGAAAATGGATGAATGTGTGATGATGTATGTAATAATAGCTTAAGTGTGTTTTTTAACTCACGAGAGGTCTGCTTAGTACCATGCCCTCTTAGCTCAGTTGGATAGAGCGTCTGCCTCCGGAGCAGAAGGCCGCAGGTTCGAACCCTGTAGAGGGCGCCATTTTTTGTTGTTGGGGAGCTAAGCTGACCGACAGGTACTCGTAAGTATTTGTCGTAAATGATACGTATTTACCGTAAATGATACGCAAGGAGTGATTGTCAGAGAGCGTGCTAGTAGGCACGAGGCATATCCGTGCTGTATCGACGGAACCATATAAGAAAGGACTGTGTTATGGCATTGTATACGCCAGAATATAAGCCAAATGGAGCAGAGATTGCTCATATTAAAACATCAAAAGGGGATATTACGGTGGTGCTCCATGGAGAGAATGCCCCTATTCATGTCGGCAATTTTATTGAGCTTGCGCAAAAAGGATTTTATGACAATTTGAAATTCCATCGTTATGTTCCTGACTTTGTTATTCAGGGTGGTTGTCCTAATACGCGCATGCTTGATTCTGAGCAGGTGCGTGCAGCTGAGGGTAATCCTTTTGCAGGTTTAGGTACCGGTGGTCCTGGCTACACGATTAAAGAGGAATTTTCCACTAATCCTGAAAATAAACACCTCGATGGTACGCTTGCTATGGCACGGTCTCAAGACCCTAATTCTGCAGGATCACAGTTCTACATCTGTCTTGGTCCTCAGCCATTTTTGGACTCAGGTTATACCGTGTTTGGGCAAACCGTAGAGGGAATGGATGTTGTTCGCTCTTTGCGCGTTGGTGATGTCATTGAAACCATCACGATCGAAAACGCTACAATCTAGCTTTTTTCGTGAATTTGGTCGAGGCTTATCACCTAGGTTACAATAAGGGTTGCGTAATTTTTCGCAGTTGCCTTTTTGGAGAGGAATGTAGCATTTTATGAACAACGATCTCTTTCAACAAGCACGAAGTGCTTATGTCTCTCATGATTATGAGACCGCGCTTAATTTGTTTACCGAGTGTCTGCGGGATGAGAACTCAGAACTTCTTCCCGGAGAAATGGGATTGCTCTATCACCAGATTGGCAACTGTTTGGTAAAGCTCAATGACCCTAATGAAGCAATTCATGCTTATTCACGTGCGACTGATGACGCTGCTTATGATGCGGCAGGTGCAGTTAACTACAATCTTGGCATGGTGTATGCCTCTTCTCATGATTACGAAGATGCTGCGGATTATTTCCAAGCAGCAATTGATGATCCGAATTATCCAACTCCCTACAAAGCATACATGGGTAAGGGTAATTCTATGCTTAAGCTGGGCAAGTCGGCTGAGGCAGGTGCTGCATTTCGTGCCGCTGCACTTGATCAGGTAAACCCTGATCCGGTTAAGGCGTTGCTTAACTTGGGCGTTTGTTTTATGGCGCTTGATAGGCCTATGGATGCTATTGCATCGTATGAGTCTGCTCTTCAGTTTGACATGTCGGCACAAACACGCAATAAGATTTTTGCCAATATGGGGCAAGCTTATGTTGCTGCAGGTAAAATGAATAAGGCCGTGCGTGCCTTTGAGTCGGCGCTTGCTGATGGAACCTATACCTTTAATGATGCGGCTAATGTCGATTATCAGCGTGCGGTAGCTGCGGTAGCTGCCCGTGTTGAGGACAAAGAAGATGAGCAAGAAGAACTTACTGATAATACTGATTTGTCTGGGCTTGACATCATGAGTGACGGGGATGTTGCGCAAGATGATATTTCAGATCCTGCTTTCTCCAATGCTCAAACAACCGTTATGCAAACAGTAGACGCATCGCAATCTACCTTCTTTGAGCCAGTAGATAATGCAGGCAATTTTGACGATTGGTCTAAAGCACCTAAGAAAAAGAAGAAAAATCGTGGATTAAAAGTTATTATCACGTTGGTCTTGCTGTTGTTAGTTCTCGTGGGCGGTGCGCTCTTTTGCTATACCCAAGGATACGGTTATCCTATGAAAGAGCAGGTAGTGGGGGAGCTGTTTGCTGATCCCGAAAATGCAGATGTCTATGTTGCGAATATGGATGATGCTAAAAAGCAGCGTCTTCAAGATATGCTTGTTTCAGATGTTGATCCACAGTTGTTAGGTGAAGCCAATGAAATGAGTACAGCACACGTATACGTAAAAGCTCAATCACCTGAGGGGGGAGATATCCCTTACGACATTACGTTAGTGCGTGATGGTATTGGTTGGAAAGTTGACAATGTCACTCTCTACTTTGCAAGCCAGAACCAATAACGAAGAACCAATAAGAAGCTAATAAGGGGTTTAATGTAAGCTGAGGAGCAAATCTAGAAAAACCAATAAGCTGACAATAAACGCTATTACTATGTTGTTGCTATCTATCAATATATAAGCCAGAAATAAAGGAAAGGAATTTCAATGGCAATCGAAAAAACTTACTCAATGATCAAACCTGATGGTGTTCGTAATGGTCACATTGGTGAGATTGTTAATCGTTTTGAGCGCGCTGGCCTTACTATCGAGCGTATGGAAATGGGTATGGTTACCGCTGAGCAAGCAGCTGCTAACTATGCTGAGCATGAAGGTAAACCATTTTATGATGGTTTGATTGAATATATCACCTCTGGCCCTGTTGTAAAAATGGTTGTTTCTGGTGAGGGTGCTGTTGCAAAATGCCGTTCTCTTATGGGTGCTACCAATCCAGCTGAAGCAGCTCCTGGTACTATTCGTGGTGATTTTGGTCTTATTATGGATGAAAATGTAATTCATGGAAGTGATTCTGTTGCATCAGCAGAGCGTGAGATTGGTATCTTTTTTGGCTGAGCTACAACATTAGCTTTGTTGCATAGATCAATATTAAAAAAACATGAAGAAAAAGCAGTTTTGGATTATCCAGACTGCTTTTTCCTTTCCTCCCAAAAAGTTTTGC
>CAJMOJ010000016.1 GCA_905215035.1 uncultured bacterium | reverse complement strand
ACCACGATAGAAGATTTTAATTGTTTAACAAATCCTGATTTAGTACGTGCTATCGCTTATGGCGTTTCCTTTGTTTCTACTTTGGTTGCATTAATTTTCCCGCTTATGCAACTACCAGCACTTATTTTGGTAGTTTTAGCCTGTGTCTTGTATGGGTTGGAATTGCTTGGCAAGCCGGTATTGACGCGCTTTATTAACACCGGTGTAAGTCAAAATGTCGTGGCGAAGTATATTCCTAACCAAGCAAATGGAGCCAAGCGCCGCAAAATTATTCTCGTTTCGCATTATGACAGCAAAAAAGCAACTAAAGAAACTCAAGGTGTTATTGGGCAGTATCTTTCTTTTATAAAAACTGTTTGTATCGCCGCTCTTCCCGTTACGGCGATTTTGCTTTTTATTAAGACAGTCTTTTTTACCTCTGATACGGGTGCTGCTGCTACGGTCTTTATGATCCTTTTGATACTTTGCTTAGTGGTATTAGCGCTTCCGCTTATTTCTTGCATTTTGAACAAGGTTGCTCATTATAACAACGGTGCTAACAGTAATGCAGCTGGTGTTTCTGTCATGATGGAAGCTGCTCGTGTTATTGGCAGAGGTATGGTAAGTGCTGACGAAATGGAATCAAGCGCGATTCAGTCAGGGGTAACGGTGCAGGGTGCTGAAGCACTTGCAGAATCAGGTGAGATGCCGCAAGGAGTTCCTGTTACGTATGCTGCAAAATCAACGCAGCCCGTTGAGCATATGACTCCTGAAGAATCACTTGCTGCAGCAAAAGCAGCTATTGTGTCTCTGACCGGTAAGCCTATTGCTGATACGGTTCCTGTTCGTGATGTTTCAACTCGTTTAGTACAAGGCGATGGCTTTGGCGTGGAAGATTCCTATGCCACTGAATTTACCTTTGATGTCACTGAAACGCCAGAAGTGGTACCACGTGTTTCTGAATTTGCGGATCTCGATCAACCAGATTTTTATGAGCAACAAGACAATCAGCAAGGATACATGGATCCTGATTATGCAGAATATATCTACGACGATGAGGCAGGAGACGGTGTATCTAACGACCGTTCCACCTCTCAACAAGTACGTGTTGTTCAGCCAGCAAGCACGGAGCAGTCTGTAGATTCTAGCCAACCAGCAGGTCAGTCTTCATCAATGCATGATGCTGACGGTTCTGCTGAAACGGTTATGTCTGGAGAAGGGTCTGGAGACCATAAAGAAGCAAAACCATCCTCAACGACAGCTACTGTCAATAATCAATCACAATCTTCCGTTGCTTTTGAGCGTCAAACACCACAAGCACTTCAAATGGCTGCAACAGGCATGGGATCTTCAATTGATAAGACACCTGCTTGGGCGCGCGCTGCGCAAGCCAAGGCACGTGCGAATAAGCCAGATGTTATGCAAGCGGTGCCTACCCATCGTTCTCGTTATGCCGATACGCCCGCATCGCGCATTTCGGATGCTCAAGCGATTCCTACCAATGCAACACGTGCCGGTGATTATGTGAGCGTAACGGCTCATCCTTATGGCGATGAGACACTTGCTGAAGCTGACAACGTAGCGACAACGGCCCCAGTTTCAACAGATCCGGTATTAAATGCACGTTTAGAAGCATTGTATGCAGAAATTAATGCGACACAAGCTCCAACAATTTCGGCAGAGACTCAACAAGTAATTGCGGCTATGGATGTCCATGAAGAACCCATAGCACCTACGGTGGCATCAACAAGCCTAGCAACATCAGAAACTTCCGCGGTTTCTTCTTCTGTATCACCTTCTTCGGTAGTCTCTCCTGCATCCTCTTCGGTTGTTGAAGTGATCGAAGGCGATGCTGCGATGCCAACTATAGCAGCAACAGCTCAAGGAAACGTTGTCCGTGAGATACACGAAGGAGAGGGAGAAGCAATCTTTGTTGAGGATGTCTCCGAGGATGGTTCCGAAGGCATTGTTGCAGAACCTTCTGAAGAGTTTGCCGAGGCATTCGCTGAAGAAATTACCGAAAATGTTTCTTCTGATACACCACATACTGGTCCAGATGCGCCTTCAGTGTTTGCTCGTTTATCTAAAAAGGTTACTGAGCATGTTCCCTCTAAACGGCCATCAGTACGCCAGCGTACACAGGGTATTGATTCATCCTCGCACGTAATTCGGCAAGCAAAGTCATCGGATTTGCGATCTGATGTACAACCAGCTATGCCTGCAGGCAAGACAGCAGCTATTGCACCCATTGATGTTTCTCAGTATATGAATAGTATGCAAGATGAAGAGACGCCTGAATTTACTCAGGCTGATCGCGATTTTGAACAACTTGCAGAAGCTGATGGTTTTACCGAAGTAGTATTAGACGACCAAAGTGTTTCACCCCAAGCTGTGCAAGGCTTTGATGATAGCGAATTGTCTGATGAATCATCGTATGAGGGTGTAGAAGTCGCTCGTGTTGAAGTCACCACGGACGTTTCGTCGGAATCAACTAATCCAATGAGTCGAGATGAAGTATTAGAACAGGTAAGCCCTATTGCAGGTATGGAAAATCTTGTTACTTCTATTCCTCCCATTACGCCAGCTCCTGATAAGGCTGATGTTGTGCCAACACGTCAAGTCATTGTTTTGCCCGAAGTTTCTTCTCAGCGCATTAAAGGAGACGAACAGACAAAACAGCGTGCGCCTATGGCGACAAGCAATGTTTCTACTAAAAGTGGATCACAGGCATTGCTTTCCAACATGATCCCTCGCATTGACGATAAAGTAATTGAAGAGGTTGAAGCAGCGACTTCACAGGACACCTTTGGTCTTGATTTGCCGCCACTAGGAACGACCACTGTCGAAAATTCAGCTGTCTCTTCAACGGGCAGCTTCTCTACTGTTGGAGGAACAGGTCCTTTTGCCCCCGTAGGTGATGAGCTTGTAGCTGATGTTGATCCTGATGAAATGTATATCGATGATGCTGACGATTCTGCTTATGCTGAAGAGTTCACAGAAACGGGAGCATTTGCTGGGCCCGGATATGTCGATATGCCCAAATCTCGTGCAGGTGGGTTCTTTGATCGATTCCGCTCCAAGAAAAAAACTAAGAAGACTCATGAGCAAACCACTTCAGTAACCGAATGGGTGGGAGTTGATGAGAACTTTACTGCTCAAGCTGCTGGTAAAGCGCGCGGTAGTTGGGCGAGTTTCCGCGAAGATGCTGATGACGCGGGCAGCGCTTTTGATGATTCATTTGACGACGAGTTTGTTGATGTTGATTATCATGATTCTGATTTCGACAATCGCCGTGGTTGGAATGGCGGTGGTTTTAGCTTGGATCGCTTGCGTAACTTGCGTGGTAAGAACAAGCAAAACGACGATGCTTACTATGATGAATTTGCTGAAGAAGACATCTATTCAGATGACGCAATGGCAGAATCAGCAGAAGCCGCAGAGACTATTGAACGTACGGTAGACCGAGGACGGAGACCATCACGTTCTGTGCCTGAGGCACAAGCAAAAACCGAACAAATTAATCGAGAAATGCGCCGAATTCAAACATTTCGTCATCCTGATATTGATACTGAGGTGTGGTTTGTAGCATTAGGAGCTGAAGAAGCCTACAATGCGGGCATGGAAGCATTTTTAGCCGAACATGCTGATGAGCTCAAAGGTTCTATCGTAGTTAATATTGAAGCATTAGGCGATGGCGCCCTTACCTATCTTGAAAAAGAAGGTCTCATTAAGGTTATGAAGCCTTCGAGCCGTATTAAACGCTTCGTACGTGATGCAACTAATCGCTCAGGGGTGGGATGCGCAACGGGTTCCTTATGCTCACGCAATTCTGCCGCTTACGTTGCTGGACAGCATGGCTTACAAGCGTTGAGTGTGGTAGGCATGCAAGGCAATCAGCTTGCTGATGACGGCAGTATGGATGACACTCTTGCGGTTATCAAAGAGTCCACTTTGGCAAACAATGTTGAATTTGTATTAGCGCTGCTTAAATCAATTTAGTCAATTTAGGCTTGTGTGCGTTATCGCATCGAGTTTGCACACACACTTATACGCATAGTAATTTGGTTTAATACTATCCCCTATCGTTAAAAAAACGATAGGGGATATCTTATGGTAAAGGCTTTTTACCTAATTACTTACCTAGTTACTTTTTACGGTGCCAAGCAATAACACCAAGGGTAACACCCGCAATAATTGCAATACCAGCGATAATGCCTACAAGGACCCATGTTGAATCACCTGTTTTTGAAACCATGTTGGCATGTTCAATTCCTGTCAGATAAGCATTAATGGTCTCTTCTGCTTCTGCTTTATCGACGGGGTTAGCAAGCATGTCATCAGTAATGTCAATCGTAGTGTTTTCGTCGGGACTGATTGTGTCGGTGCTTGCGAAGTCTTCAACAATAACATCATCAGGAAGTGTTGTGATTAAATCATCATAATTGAATTGTTCATCAGGAATTTCAATCTGGTCAGGCAAGGTTGTGGTGATATCATCATAGCTTGGTTTCTCATCAGGAACTTCAATCTGGTCAGGCAACGTTGCAATTTCTGGTACATACAACACATTAATGACATTGTTATCAGGATCGGTGCCAAGTCTAATCTCGGAAGGGTAGGTGTCGATTACATACATATCGTCAAGCTTATATTCATAAGCATCACCTTTAATCAGGGCATCAAAACGTTGGTTAGTAAATGTTTCTGATCCTAATTTAGTGAAAGTAACATCTTCAGGGGCAAGTGCATCAGTCCAGCTATCTGCTGTCAAATCAGCACCTGTCATGACGTAATAATTAACGGTATATTCCGCATTCCAAAGTTTGGCATAGTTAAAAACAAAAACATTTTGACTAGGATCACGAGATACGGTCAAAGAAGAGGGCCAGCCATCCCAGAAGAAATGACCTGGAATATCAACAACATATGACCAAGCACTTACGGTATCCCCTTCGTGAAAACCATCAAGTGTTCTTGTACCCATCAAATGTAAACGGTCATCACCGACTGGCTTATCAGGATCATCGTATTGAACTATCTCATAATACTCAAGAGTGATACTGCAATTATCTGCGGGTGAAAGCGCATTTGAGTCTCCTTGTTCTGTTTGCGAAGGAATTGACACATTGATTTCATTTCCTTGTGTATCAACAACGGTTTTCGTGGCGTTTTCAGCAAATGCAGAAGATCCTGTAGAGACAATAAAGATGCCGCCAGCACATAAGAGTGCAACTACTGAAAGAGCAATGATGATATAGGTGCGTATTTGAAAAAAGAATGGGGATAGATGGGTATGTTTCATGATCAACACCTCATAACGATCAGGTAAACATAGTTGTAGCGATACGTTAAGCGTATCAGCACCCATCTTTATGGAGTAGTTCAAAAAGAGTATGCAACCAAGAGTCCAATACTTTGTTATCAGTTAGACACATTTGCTAATAATTAGTTGCAATGAATAATGTGGCTAGTTTGGCTTAGTGCAAACGGCTTTACAAAAACTTTACCAACGTCTAACACGGTTCATACACCACTTTTCTATACTGCAAATTTGAACACAACACTACAAGGAAGGTGTCATCCATATTTGTGAGGATCAGTTGATCCCCTATGTTAGAATGGGCGAAAATTACTACATCATGTTTAGGTGAAAGGGATTGCATGCAAGCGTCGCCATCAAAACCACGGGTGTTTTATGTAGAAGACGATCACGATATTCGAGATTTAACACAATACGCTTTGCGCCAAGCAGGATTTGAGTGTGAGGGTTTTTCAGACGCAGAAAACTTTTTCACTGCTTGTGGAGCCAATCCTCCCGATCTTGTACTTCTTGATATTATGCTCCCTGGTATTGATGGTATTGAGATTCTGTCGCGTATACGACAGAGTGCATCTTTGCGTGAATTGCCTGTAATTTTACTTACTGCAAAAGGAACTGAGTTTGACATTATTAGTGGTCTTGATGCAGGAGCAGATGACTATTTGGCAAAACCTTTTTCTATGATGGAGCTTATTAGTAGATCAAACGCTTTACTTAGACGTGCCCATCGTTTTCATGTAAAAGGACATTCCAATCAACTTTCTTGTGGCGTATTAACCCTTGATATCGACGCTCATAAGGCTTGTGCAGCCGGTTGTAAGCTTGATTTGACCTACAAAGAATTTCGGTTGTTGCAGATGCTTATGGAAAATCCAGATTGTGCCCTATCGCGTGCGCAACTGTTTCAAGAGGTCTGGGATTCAGATTTTTTTGGAGAGACGCGTACGGTTGATGTGCATATGCAGACATTACGGCAAAAACTTGATCAAGCACAACCGGGGTTGAGCACGATGATTGAAACGGTGCGTAGCGTAGGGTATCGATTGCGAACTCAGGAGTAAAACGTGCCCTCACAGCAAACTCACATGCGCGTTTTATCGCGCACTATTTTCAGTACGCTTTTGGCGTTTACTCTGCTTATCATTTTGGCTCTTTCTGGTGCATTCATTACGCTGTCTTATCATGCTGAAGAACAACATACAGAAAACAGTTTGGTGGAGCGTGCGCGCATGTGTGCATCAGTGCTCGATGCGTGCGTTCCAGAAAAACGTCCTGCGTTAATACAAGAGCAATTTCCTGGACCCGAGCGTTATACCTTGATTGACACAACGGGAGAGGTTATTTATGACAGCTATTCAAATAGCGCATTGCTTGATAACCACTATGAACGTCCTGAGATGTTGGCTGCCGAACATGAGGGAGAAGGCGTGCTGATTCGCCGATCAGAGACACAGAATATCGATGCAATTTATGTAGCTGAACAACTTAATGATGGGTGGTTTATTCGTGTGAGCGAAGAAAGACTTTCGCTTACTGCATTCTTTGCCACACTAGCTCTACCTATTGGTGTAATAGTGTGTGTTGCTTGTTTGGTAGTTGTTGTGTTGTCACGGGTGTTGACGACGCGCATCATGAAGCCGCTTAATGCACTTGATGTAAATGAACCGCTTGCTAGTGATGGATATGAAGAGATGCGTCCATTGCTTATGCGTATCGATGAGCAGCAGCAGCTTCTTAAGCGCCAAAACGAAGAGTTAAAACGCGCAGAAGGGTTGCGGCAAGAGTTTTCTGCCAATGTTTCACATGAAATGAAAACACCCCTACAAGTCATTGCCGGATCAGCAGAAATGATTGCAAATGGTATGGTTGCTCCGCAGGACATGGAAAATTTTGGGAGTCGCATTTATCGTGAGTCTCAACGATTGCGTGCTTTAATTAATGATGTTTTGACACTTTCGCGTCTTGATGATCCCGCATTTGCTCATGCAAGTGCTCAACAAGTCGATCTGTATGAGGTAGCGCGTCGCACGTATGAACGCCTACAGCCTATCGTCCGTGAAAAGTCTATTGTTTTAAGTCTGCTGGGTGAACATGTGGTGGTAAAAGGGAATGAATCACTGCTTGAACAGGCTGTGGTTAATCTAGTGGAAAACGCACTTCGTTATACTCAAGCGGGTGGAACAGTAATCGTATACGTTGAGCATAGTTTAGATGCCGATGGAACGGCCTATGCAGTAGTTACGGTTCAAGATACCGGCATGGGTATTGCGCAAGAGGATCAAGCCAAAGTGTTTGAGCGATTCTACCGAACAGAAAAAAGCCGGTCAAAAGAAACAGGCGGCACCGGTCTTGGGCTTGCTATTGTCAAACATGTTGCACTCTCCCATGGCGGTGATGTTTCTGTCACAAGCGAACTTGGTGAGGGAAGCACGTTTACCATTCGTATCCCCTTACAAGAAGAATCCTCTAACTAAGAATCTCTAACCCTGTCGTGCTCTGTTACATTATCAGCCATTTTCGCAGGTATTCACTGTTTTAGTACAGTTAGGAAACATCTAGACTAAGTGATTACAGATCAAGGCAATGTCAGCTTAAGCTAAAGGGGTACAGCTTGGGCTGATTGTTGTACAAGAGGGGGGATCTTAATCATGAAACCGACTGATTTCGCGAAAAAGATAACGGCATATAAACTCATCGATCATCTTTGTGCTGATCCAAAAAATAACATGAGTAAAACAATGGATAAGATCAATAGTCTTTGTCCTGATTCGCTGTTCCCATCTCAGCGTAAAGTCATTACTGATGTGGTTAATAACCCTGGTAACAATATGTATCAGCTCATTATGCGCATCATGGATTTAAATCCAGAATTGAGAAATGATTTGCTCAAAACATTCGTTGTTGACGCGAATCTGCTTGCGTGGGATAAACAAGAAAAGATGCGTGAAAAATATCAGTGTAATGTTCCCTGGGCTATCCTTCTTGACCCTACTAGTGCGTGTAATTTGCATTGCACGGGTTGCTGGGCTGCCAAATATGGCCACAAGTTAAACCTCACCTACGAAGATATCGATTCTATTATTTGTCAGGGTAAAGAGCTTGGCGTGTATGTTTACATCTATACGGGTGGAGAACCATTAGTACGCAAGCAGGATCTCATTCGTCTTTGTGAGGCACATCCAGATTGTGCGTTTTTGTGCTTTACCAATGCAACACTGATTGATGAGGACTTTTGCCAGGATATGCTTCGTGTCAAAAACTTTGTTCCTGCAATTTCAGCAGAGGGCGACAAGTTGGCTACCGATGGACGTCGTGGTGAAGGAACATATGCCAAAGTTGAAGCTGCGATGGATTTGCTCAAGAGCCACCAACTTCCTTTTGGAGTCTCAATCTGTTATACCCACGCTAATGCTAACTCGGTAGCCAGTGATGAATATTTCGATTGGCTTATCGACAAAGGTGCTTTATTTGCATGGATTTTCACCTATATGCCAGTTGGTAAAGATGCGCCAACTGATCTCATGCCTGATCCTGTTGATCGTGAGCATCTTTATCGTTTTAATCGTCGTATTCGTGAAACCAAACCTATTTTTACGTTGGATTTCCAACATGATGGCGAATTTGTTGGTGGCTGTATTGCTGGTGGACGTCGTTACTTACATATTAATGCGGCAGGTGATATTGAGCCATGTGTGTTCATTCATTACTCCAACGCTAACATTCATGAGATGTCGCTGATTGATTGCTTACGTTCACCAATCTTTATGGCGTATTACAAGGGCCAACCTTTCAATGACAACATGTTGCGTCCTTGTCCTATGCTCGAAAATCCCGATTGTATTGAAGAGATCGTAGAAGTTTCCGGTGCGCACTGTACAGACTTACAGGCAACAGAAACAGCTCATGAGCTTGCTGAAAAATGCCGGCCACAAGCTGCCGCATGGGCACCGGTTGCTGAACGATTGTGGCTTGAACCTGACAATAAACGTGTTGCTTTGCGCAGTGCCAATGTAAGCGGTATGGCAGATACTGATTTTGAAAAGTTTGAACGTCTTGATCGCACTATCCATGGTGCATTTGATCCCGAACGTGAGACAGAAGCACCATCGCTCAAACAGTAACAAAGGAAATGCTTAAGCTGTATGCGCTGCGTGGTCAAGACACATGGTGACAAATGATGCATATGCTTCCTCAAACGTTCCTTTTGCTTGAGGAATTCCTGCGCAGCGCATAGCTTCTGCGGCACGTTCGGCACAATGAAAGTGGTTATAGAGTCCTGGCGCCTGATAAATCAATTGTAAATAAAGCTCGTAGGCTGTTATTGAGTCACAGTCGATTTGTTTTTGTAGAAGATCTTTTATGGGTGCGCTCATTTGAACAAAAGCACGCTTGAATTCTATAAGACGCTCAAGTGAGGCATTAGTTTCGATAATAGGGATCAGAATGTCTTGATAACGGAGAAATTCAGGATGCCTTCCTGTCACGGTTGCCCATGTTTGTGCAAACGATGCATTGCTTTGCGATGTATCGTTCAAGGCAGCCAGTAGATCATCGATAAACATCTGATTCGCTCGATTATGGAGCGCCAAGAATACTTCTTCGCGCGTGGCGGCATATTTGTAGAGATTTGACCGTGACCAACCCAATTCTTTTGCGATGAGTCCCATATTGATTTCATGATAAGGCAGGTCGCAAAAGAGATGTTCTGCTGCATCCATAATGGCGGTCATACGCTCAGCTTTTTGTTCGGGTGAGCGAGCGCGTTGATAGTCGGGCATGGTTATCTCCTGTGGTCTTCATCTTGTACGGAACGATCCATTGGATATGCCAGGAGGTTCGATCGTACGGTTTGATTCTACCAAATATGAGAAGTGTATCCGAGAGCCCTATTTTATAAGATCTAAACTGTCGAGCCATTCAGTGACGGTATTCGTGCTTTCAGCAAGCACATCACGTGAGACCGAGAATCTATCAGTGTTTACTCTTGCGCAAGAAACAAATTGTCGCTTATTATGGGTAAAAGACAATGTGTCGTCTAACGCGACGAGAGGAGAAGTGCATGCAAGAACAAACTCCTGAAGTAGTTCTTTGGACAGGAGCTGGTCAGATAGGCATGGCCATTGCGCGACGCGTTGGGTTTGGTAAGAAGATCCTAGTAGGGGATAAGAGTCTTGAAAACGCTCAGACCATCGCACAGATTATGACCGAAGCCGGTTTTGATATCGAAGCGTGCGAAATGGATCTGTCCGATCGTGCATCCATCTTGGAGATGATCGCCCGCGCGCAAGAGTTGGGTAGCGTGACCACGCTCATCAACGCAGCAGGCGTTTCCCCGAGTCAGGCCTCTATCGAGACCATTCTTGCGGTCGACCTTTATGGAACAGCAGTGCTTCTTGAAGAAGTTGGTAAGATCATCGCGCCTGGCGGCGTGGGAGTGACTATCTCCAGTCAGTCGGGCAAGCGCATGCCTGCGCTCAGCGCTGAAGAAGATCGCCAGCTTGCTACCATCCCCTGCGAAGATTTACTTAGTCTTCCGCTCTTGCAACCAGAGAACGTACGCGATACGCTGCATGCCTATCAGTTGGCCAAACGCTGCAACGAAAAACGTGTTATGGCTGAGGCGGTCAAATGGGGAGAGCGCGGTGCGCGCATCAACTCGATCAGTCCTGGTATCATCGTCACTCCGCTCGCGCTCGATGAATTCAATGGCCCGCGCGGAGACTTCTATAAGAATATGTTCGCGAAATGTCCCGCAGGTCGTCCCGGCACGGCCGATGAAGTGGGCGCGCTTGCGGAATTCATCATGGGGCCACAAGGAGCGTTCATTACGGGAAGCGACTTCCTGATTGATGGCGGTGCTACGGCGAGCTATTACTATGGTCCACTACAACCAGAATAGAGGAAGCATCATAAAACTCCTGTTCAAACCCTTGTCAAAGACTTTTGGCAAGGGTTTTTCTGTCCTTGAGAGCAGAAAGTTGTGACCAGTAGCGTATTCTCCTGGTGATGAGTTACTCGAACGAAAGGAGTCAAGATGATCCCCAATGAAATCATTCTCGCTATCGGTATTGCTATATGTCTTTTGGGCATAGCAACCTTCTATATGGAGCTCAATTACAACAAACGAATGAAGCATATTGAAGAACGCCTAGATCGCATGAATGAAAAAACCGACCCAATAAATCTTTAGATTCTGTACAGAGCGCACCTTACTTTGAAAGCGGAGACAGAACTCGTGTCTGAGGGAAAGAAAGACATCAAGTCTAAAGGTTTCCCTATAGAGTTTGCGAACCAAAACTATATATTCAGCTCGGCTCGAGCGTAAAGGACAGCAGGCCCTGAGATCTTCACGCGATCACCTTCAACATGGCAGTTCAAGATACCCGTACGTTTCGATGCCTGAAATGCCTTGATGTCATTCTTGCCAAGCTTTTCTACCCAAATTGGTGTGATAGCGCAATGGGTCGAGCCTGTTACGGGATCTTCGTAGACATCAAGCTCAGGCGCGAAGCAGCGGGATACGCAATCGAATGGTGAGCCTGTATCGGCTTGTGCGGTTATCGCTTGAGTAAGCCCAGGAAGCTCCAAGAGCACATCCGTATCAGGGTGAGCATCTCGCACATTTGCTTCAGTTGGAAGTATGCAGACAAGATCGCGTGCCAACCACGCTTCGAGCGGACGTATGCCATAGGCTTGTTCCATGGCATCGGTGACTTCGATCTGTTTTGGTTGATAGGCAGGCATGTCCATCGAGATCATGCCGTCATCTTCGATATCGATGAAAAGCTCGCCGCTCAGGGTGTCGAAGACAACATGCTTAGTGCCAGGAGCGATGAAGTTCCCAACGGCAAAAGCCGATGCCAAGGTGGCGTGCCCGCAAAGATCGATCTCGCCGCCAGGTGTAAACCAGCGAAGCGAATAGCACCCCTCTTTACCCGCGAACGGAACGAGAAATGCCGTTTCAGAAAAGCTGTTTTCGATGGCAATGTTCTGCATGACCGCAGGTGCAAGTGGTTTTTCGGTAGCGCATACTGCAGCTTGGTTGCCTTTGAATACAGTGTCTGTAAACGCATCGATCATGTATTGCGTGATAGCCATTACGTATCCTTTCGCGTTTTGATCTCCCGTTTTGCAAGAAGGGGATAGAGCAAGCTTCTCTTAGAGGACCAGATCTCCTTCATTGTGGTGGCAGCTAACCCATAAGTAAAACAACATTTTCTAAAGGTATCTTAAGGACTTCTGATATGCCAGAGCATTTTGTTGCAGAAAGTATGTCATGTTGAACTGATTTATGGATGCTTATAGAGTGGGCAATAGAAATCGAATTCGCATTTTAGGTTTGCGAATTCTACTAACGCGATAATCCAAGCTGTTCATCGCCACTGTTTCGCAAGATAGCTTGCGCCTCTTCACATTGGGTTGCTAGACGATCATAAGCCTCTTCGATGGCCGGATTTAAGCGTGCGGTCTCGATCCTGCACACTTTTCGATAGCGCATCCATGCGAAGATACATCCCGCAATTCCAATCAATCCTACCACGATGCCGAGCACCATAAGATGAGTCCATACCATTGTGCAGCTCATTCCGAGACCAAGCACAAGTGCTGAAATGATTCCGATTGTCATTGCTTGGATCATTGCCTTTTTTGTTTTTTCGGTTTCCATGGAAGTAATAGAGGCCAACGTGTCATCCATCGTGCGCTGGATCTTTGATAACTGCGCTTTGCCGCGCACCTTACGGCTGCGACGGAAAGAGAGTGTAACTTGTCCACCAGGGGCTGATACGCGCTGACCAGTAAGTTCATAGCCCAGGCTTTCATAGCAGTCGATAGCAACTTGAGCCAGTTCGGACTTTATTGTTGTGCGGGCGTACTCAAAAGAACGGTAAGCAGGTGTGTCTTCGGGGGTAGAGGTATTCGTATAGGCATTCATTGTTGTTCTATGATGAGGAATGCCATGAGGAGTGCCGACCTGAGTTTGTGCATCTGCTTCTTGAACAGGCTTTCCACAAGTAGCACAGTAGGCTTCTGTGCCATTAAGTTCATTACCACAATGATTACAGAACATGGGAATTCTCCTTTCGTCGTGGTGCGCCGAGTTTTCGCACCGCATCGTCTGCTTATTTGCGTGAAGCCATAATGCACATGCTGCATAAACATTTCGTTACAAGCAGATAAACAAGTGCGTTTATCTTTCGTTTATCTTTCTATGGCTTAATAAGAAGAGATGTCGGAAAGCAGAAAGGTGGAAGTGTGGCGAGAATACTAATCGCAGAAGATGATAAGAGCGCCAATAAACTCATCTGTGCAGTCCTCCGGAAAGATGGACACGAAACACTGTCAGCTGCTGACGGCCAAGAAGCACTTGAGATACTTGATCATGAGCATGTCGATCTCATCGTAAGCGATGTGATGATGCCGCGTGTTAGTGGTATGGAGTTGGTGCAACGTCTGCGTGAGGCCGAATGGGATGTACCTGTGTTAATGCTTACCGCACGACTCGACGCAGAAACACTTCATGCCAGTTTTTTGTCAGGCGCAGATGACTATCTTACAAAGCCCGCTGATATGAAGGAGTTGGTATTGCGCGTGCGCGCACTGCTGAGACGGACAAGCGCGGGCGGTACCGGACGTCTTGCGGTGGGAGCAGCAGTTCTTGATCCGAACAGAAACGTTGTAGAGCGTCCGGGCCAAAGAGTCGAATTGCCGCCTAAGGAGTTCCAGTTGCTGTTCCGGTTATTGTCAAACCCTGGACGTGTTTTTACAAGAGTTCAGCTTCTCGACGAAGTGTGGGGTTGGGATACCGATAGTTCTGAGGCTACGGTAAACGTGCATGTAAATCGATTACGTTCACGCTTCGAAAGCTGGAGTGATTTCCGAATTGAGACCGTGCGGGGAATAGGTTACGTTGGAGAGATCGGAGATGCTCATGACGAACCCATCGCATGAAGTACGTCATGAAGGATTGTCGATTTTACGCTCGATTGGGTTAGGTGCAACACTTGTCAGTGTAGTTGCCTTAGCGCTTGTTGTGGTGTGCGCAGCAGTAGGTGTTTTCGGGCTCTTTCTTACGGAAAGCGGCGTGATCACGTTTGCTGAGCTTACGGCACCAGGCAGCATCATCGCGACTGTTCTACTGGCAAGCATTGTGATCACTATTATCTTGTGCATTGCAATCAATCGAACTCTCGTACTTCCTCTACGCCGCATGACGTTGGCTATGAAGCACTTAGCTAAAGGGGATTTCACGTATCGTATGGAGGGAACAAGTTGTATTCATTTGCGAGAAGTTGACGAGTTTGCAGAAAGCTATAACGTAGCTGCCGATGAATTGGCTGGCACGGAAATGATGCGTGCTGGGTTTATTAGCGATTTTTCTCATGAATTCCGAACACCTATCAGCTCGTTATCAGGTTTTGCGCAGCTGCTGCGCGATGAGGATCTTTCCCCAGAGGAGCGCCGCGAATACGCAGATATTATCGTGGAAGAATCAGAGCGATTGGCAGGTCTTTCTGAACGCATTTTGCTGCTATCGAAGATGGAGGCATCAGCTATTTTGCCTGACGTGCAAAAGGTAGACCTTGCCGAGTCGCTACGGCGTGCTGTCATCGTGATGGAGACGAAGCTGCGTGAGAAGAATGTCAGCATCGAATTAGCACTTGATGAGGCGTACGCGTATGGCAATAGCAGCTATTTGGCGCAGTTATGGCTAAACTTATTGGAAAATGCCGTAAAGTTTTCCCCTATTGGCGGCCGGGTAAGCGTGGCGCTTTATGGCGGACGTCAAGGAGAAGAGGATAGAACATCCAGCAACGATACTGCGGTCGTATGGATCTCCGATGAAGGATGCGGAATGGATGAAGCCACACGAGCACGCATCTTCGACCGTTTCTACCAAGGTGATTCGTCCCATGCTGCTGCAGGTTCGGGATTGGGATTGGCTCTTTGCAAACGCATTGTTGAACTGCATAAAGGCGTTATTGAGGTACAGAGTGTACCGAATCGCGGGAGCGTGTTTGAGATACGGCTGCCTTTAATAGCTTCAAAGAAGGCCTGATATGGTCATTCCTAAAAGTATTAAACAGAAACTCAGCCAAGCCGCTCGATTTGCATCGCAAGCACTAAAGCCACCAACGATTGTTATAGCCTTGGCGCTTCCAATAATCGTTGTTCTCATGGTGTGGGTATTTCTGTTAGGTAATAAAGAGCATCCATTTTCTTATGTAGCCTATGCGCTTTCAGCGTATCTTTTCACGGTGTTGTGCGTCTGGATTGTCCGCCGCTTTCCGCGTGAAGGATTATATGCAATTGCTGCCAAGAATCGTATGGTTTACAAGGCTCTTGAAGACGTTGATTATCGAAGGCAACTCTTTATTGCGGCAGGAATTACTGTGGACGTGCTTTGGTCTGTAGTCAATTTTGCTGGGGGTGTTTTCCTAGCATCGATCTGGCTCATTACGCTTGGAGTCTTCTATCTTCTATGTGCTGTTCTACGAGGAGTGGTTTTTTGGTGCATGAGCAAAGTGAACTATGAAGGAACGAAAACTGCTGTTATTGAGCGGGTTTGTGGGGCGCTCCTGCTTTTGTCGGTATTCGCACTGTCAGGTATTGTATGCCTTGTGATAAAAGGGGACGGAGGCTTCTCTTACGAGGGTGTGCTCATCTACGCGGTTGCGACCTTCGCTTTCTACTCTTTGATCGTCTCGATCGTGAACTACGTGCGGTTGCGCGGTCACGAAAATGTGTTCGTTGTCCTGAATTGCCGCATCAACCTGGCCGTGGCCCTGGTTTCGATCTTTGCGCTAGAAGTGGCGATGCTTGCTCAGTTTGGCACTTCAACCGATGTAGAACTGAACTTCTTTGCTCCGATTATTACAGGAGCGGTTATTGCTCTAATTATTATCTTTATGGGAGTGCACTCTATAGTTGAGGCAGGGAAGAATCCTGAACGGGATCGTTAATGTTTTTGAAAACACGAATGCCACCTTAAAAGATGGCATTCGACATTGTTGCATGGAGCGGGCGACGGGAATCGAACCCGCGTCTTAGGCTTGGGAAGCCCGCATAATAACCATTATACGACGCCCGCGTTTCGCTCAATTATACGTCATTAGTTTTGGCTGATCTTAACTAATAGGCAAAACCATAATCTCGACGGGCAAAGAAACCTTCTTTTTAAGACATGAGTTACTTATCGCTTAAGATTAAGCTAACCGCTTTACGGATAATTTCTTTGTTATAAGGAACACCCATGAAACAGGAATTGATGACTACACCTTCAACGAACGCGAACAAGATCTTCGCGCGTTCTGCATCCATATAGGGCTCACACTGTTTTAGGAACTGTTCGAAAGTCTGCACCGCAATGTCTTTAACCTTTGGGTCCCCAATCGCAGCGGTTCCAAGAGCGGCATCGGCGTTTACTCGTTCGGGTTGTGATAGATAGATATCTATTGCTTCGGTGAGCGCGTCTTCCAGTTGCTCATCTTGTGATACCACTTGGAATATTTCATCATAATCACGAGTAAGACGTCGGGCGACCTCTTCTAATCCTGCTCTTCGCAACTCATCAATATTCTTGAAATACTGAGTGGTTGAGCCTAGAGGAACGCCAGCTTGATCAGCAACCTTGCGATTGGTCACTTTATTGGAGCCTTCACGGGAAATGATGTCAGCTGCAGCTTCGATAATCTGTTGACGGCGCGCTTCTGGATTTCGTGGCGCGCGCTTGTGGGGGGATTCGTTAGATCTGCTTTCCTTTTGATCTTCTACTTTGGCCACGGCCGTTCCTTCCCTGACATCCGATCGCTTTGTGCAGGTAATAAAATCAAATCGTTATCAAATGGACACTTGTACATTATACACTATCCCTCTATACTGCGTAATGTACAATAGTACATGTACATATGTACACTATGGTGAAACCGCTATAGAAGGGGGATATATATGAAGAGGTTTGGTCATATAGCTGCAATCATGGCGATTTGTGTGCTTGCTGTAGGGGCTTTTGCAGGATGTGGAGCAAACTTGAATCGTGAGGTTTCTGTCCAAGGTATGACCATGGAGGTTCCGAGCGATTGGCTCGAAGAAATTGGAACAAAAAACAATGACCTTCAAGGAACGATCAGCTTTGTAGAAGAAGATAAAGATCGCGATGAAGACGAGACAGAGGCTGCGATCAAAGTGTCTTATCACAACATCACTCAGTCCTCCTTGCAAGCTGACGCAAAAAGCGCAACCAATGATGCCAATACTCAAACTTCTGCTTCTAATGAAGCCGAAAGTCAAGATGAGACATCTATGACAGCTGAGGTTCCAGTATCTAAAACCGCTGCTGAAGCAATCGCTGCCAAGCAAGCCAGGCTTGAGAAAGAGCAAGGCGTTATAGCTTGGAGCATTGATAAGGATAAAACGCGTGTGGTCGATGGTGCTCAGGTCACGTCTTATGAATATAGCTTCGTCAAGGAAATTGATGGAGAGAGGCGCAAGTACGAATTCAATACTATTTATGTTGTTACGCCCGACATGATGTATGAGATCTCTTTGGTTGGTAGTGCAGTGAGCCCAGATGCTCTGATCGACACGATCGAATTCTAGGAAGTTTTTCAATGACAGGTAACGCAATACATCAGAAAGGCGTGGCATCAATGGACGACGCTATTATCATCAAACCACCTACAATTCCAAAAAGCCGTCTTTGGACGGCACTCATTGCTATCTTGCTCGGACAGTTTGTCGTGGCAATCGATCTTACTGTTCTGAATATAGCGCTCCCTGAAATGACGCGAGAGATAGGACCTACATCCGATCAGCTTTTATGGATCGTAGACGTATATTCGCTGGTACTGGCAGGTCTTCTTATTGCTATGAGTTCACTTTCCGACAGGGTAGGACGCAAGAAGATGCTTCTTGCTGGCTTTCTTGTTTTCGGCATCGGATCGATCCTGGTTGTTTTTGCTGATACGCCAGAGCAAGTGATCGCGATCCGCGCTTTTCTTGGTGTGGGCGGAGCAATGATCATGCCCGTCACGATCTCTATGATCCGGAGTATCTTCATCGATTCGAAAGAGCGCGCTGTCGCCGTTGCAGCATGGGCAGCAGTCAGCTCAGTAGGTATGGCAGCAGGACCCCTTATTGGTGGTTTTCTTCTGGAACACTTTAGCTGGCACTCAGCATTTTTGGTTAACGTCCCTCTTGTTGGTGTGGCGTTTTTGCTCGGTGTTTTTGCGCTGCCAGAAGTTCGTCTGAAGAACCCTGGGAAGTTCGATGTTTTGGGTTCACTTCTTGCATTAGCAGGAATGTTCTCATTGCTCTGGGGTATCAAACATCTTGCAGCAGAACTCGAATTCGATACTTCAGGCATTGCAGCAGTAATTGCAGGACTTTTGCTCATGGCTCTCTTCGTGTTCAGGTGTCTCAAATCGAAGAATCCCATGGTGGACATGACGCTTTTCCAAAGCAAAACATTTACTGCAGGTATCATTGCCACTATGGCCTGCACCTTTGCTTTGGCGATCCTTCTCTATATGCTTGCCCAATGGTTGCAATTGGTAAATGGAGATAGCGCTCTTGAATCAGGCATTCACCTTATTCCAATGTCGATAGCTACTTTGATCTCCAGCGTAGGAGCTGCATCACTAGCGATGCGCTATCCAGCGCGTTATGTTGCAGCAGCAGGTTTAGGCATTGCTGCCGTTGCGATGCTCATGCTCTTTTTCTTCCAAGACGACCTAACGCTTACCGTGATCATCATATCGACTTGTCTAGTGGGACTCGGAACGGGATCGCTCGCTGTTGGTGCAGCGCTTATTATGGCTGAGACCCCTATCGATAAAGCATCCAGTGCTGGAAGTTTGCAGGAGATCTCGTATGATTTAGGTAATGTATTCGGCGTAGCAATTTTGGGTAGCTTTGCATCCATTGTCTATCGGACGGAACTCGGAACCAGTGCGCTTCGCGCCATGGGGCTGGACAGCCAGATAATCAACGAAGCCAAGCAGTCGTTCGCCGCGACGGCTGGTATCAGTCACACCTTTGATCTGCCCCAATTGTTCACACGAGGTGTTAACGCTTTCAATGATTCGCTTGTGTTGACCTGCATCATAGGAGGATTCATCATCCTAGCCACAGCGATCATTGTGTGGAAGCTCATTCCTGCGAATTTGAAGATCACTGATGACTCTGAAGAATCTCCAGTGAAAGACAAAGATAGAACAACGCCACATCTACCAAAAGATCCAACGCCGCTTCGAACGAGTGAAGGGGCTCCTGAGAACAAGCAGCGTGAAGGAGAATCTTATTATTTGGAGCAAAGTGCAGATGTTGCGGCGGTGTGCGATCTGGATGGAAAGATGCGAGCAGTCAGCGAGCACCATGACGACCGATCTCATCCAGAGGAAGAAAAGAATTCCTCTTCTGATCATACGTCAAAGAACTCGATTACTTCGATCATGCATGATGTCGGAATTGAGATCGTAAGCGTGCCACTCGACAGTAACACCTTAAACGACCTGAGATCCTTCTGCGCTAAAGAAGGCATGGATGTGACCACGGCGTTTATCCTCTTTGCGAAAGCGGCATCCAAAGGGGCAAGACTAGCACTCCCAGGAAAGGATGAGCTAGAAGATGGTTCCGAACACAACAAGCAGCTTGAAGGATGCGAAGAACTCGAAAGTGATGAAGGCAAAAGCACGTCAGCAGACGATGAGTAACTTTTTAGTAAGGGGTTAAAGGGGAGAGGTCTAAGTTCTTGGCTTCTCCCTCTCCTCACGTGATTGCCGTTTTTGAGAGAAGGAATGCGAATGGAGGCGCTTAACACTTCTTGTTGGTAAAGAAGAGCCAAGCGCTTCAGTGCTAGACCTGCGCGAAGAGCTTCTCCGTCTTCTGCGCTGGGACTCCCGCCAGATAGAACGACACGTTAACTTCTGGATCGGTGATAGGAATGCTGATACGGTTGTTTTCTACCTCGCGAAAACCATTCTGTATAGCCGCATCGGTGGTGAAGCACGGCAACGATGATTGTCGGATGATCTCAGCAAGCGAGAAATCATCGCTTTGCACCAAGAATTTCGAAGCGGGCAGTTTAGCACGGCAAATGTCGTTCCAAAAGCCCAGATCGGGGCCAAGCAGGAAGTTGAACCCATTCAGCTCTTCAAGGGTTACGCTTGTGTGGTCGGCAAGAGGATGCTCTGGTTTGACGCAGAGCTGCAAGTGCTCATCCATGAGGTGACGAACTGCGAGCGTCTTGTCTTGAGGGCGATAAGGCAGCACGACCGCATCGCACATATCATCAGCAAGCGCGCGCTCTGTCTCAGGCAGATTTGCGATGCGTGAGTTGGCAGAAAGACCAGGATACAAGTTCGAGATCTGAGGAAGTAGCATCCACAGAGGCGCAGGCGCACACGAAACTACCGTGATAGTACGCAAGCTTCGGTCGAACGCTTGCACTTGAGTAACGGCTGCATCTGCTTCGTGTAGAACATGACGCGCATGCTCTACAGCAAGCTTACCAGCATCATTCAGCGTTACCTTGTTCTTGTTGCGATCGAAGAGCGGCACCCCAAACGCTTCTTCAATGTGGCGCATGGCTCGGGTGATGGTTGGTGTGGAAACGTAGAATCGTTGTGCTGCCTTCGAGAATGATCCAAGCTCTTCTACTGCGACAAGTTGTTCTAGCTCAAGAAGATCTAACATGACGCACCCTTTCATAAAATGCAAAGCATATTTCATATATTGTAGGGTCTATCGCAGTAAATGGGGCATAAACTTTGAAACATAGACAGGATAGTATTACATTTTGTGAAAGGGTAGATCATGCAATATATAACGCTGAACAACGGTGTGAAGATGCCCATCCTGGGCCTGGGAACATTTATGCTGGAACCCGATGATGCTCAGGCGGCCGTTGAATATGCGCTTTCATGCGGCTATGAGCTCATCGACACCGCAAACGCTTATGTGAACGAAAAGGCTGTTGGACGTGGTATGAAAGCATCTGGCAAGCCGCGCGAAGAGATATTCCTGGAGACGAAGCTGTGGCCATGCTTCTATGAGAGCGACACCGCTGTTGATGAAACGCTCGCGCGCCTTGACACCGACTACATCGATCTGATGATCCTCCATCAGCCTGCGGGCGATTTCATCTCTGGTTATCGAAAGCTTGAGGACGCCTACAAGGCAGGCAAGTTGCGCGCTATCGGTGTGTCGAATTTCAACGAGATAGAGATAACACGTGTGCTCGAAGAGTGCGAGATCGTGCCCGCCATCATCCAGATGGAATGCCACCCCTATTTCCCGCGTCATGATATGAAGCCGTTTTTGGACGAGCACGGCATCGCCGTTCAGTCATGGTATCCGCTGGGTGGACGCGGGAATAAGGTCATCCTTGAAGAACCCGTTGTTGTGAGCTTGGCTGAGAAGTATGGCAAGAACCCTGCACAGATCATCCTGCGTTGGCAGGTGCAAGAGGGCAATGTGGTGATTCCGGGGTCGAAGACACCTGCACACATTGCCGAAAACATCGACATCTTCGACTTCGAGCTGACCGATGCCGAGATGGAGAGCATTAGCTCGCTCGACAAGGGTAAGCCCTTCTACGTACGCACCGACGAAGCACTTGCTGGGTTCGCAGCCTGGTGTCCGGACGTTGACGGGCAGAAATAAACCCCAGCAAGAAGGCCTTGCCTGAACCGTAACCGTTTTCCTTCTCCTTGGTCTTTGGCTAACTGCTCGCCTGCCCGAACGTTACAATAGCCGTATGAAGAAAAACCTTGGAAAGATCTTGGTCGGCCTGGTTGCCGTGATCGTGCTCGCGGTCGTCTTTCTTCGCGGTGATCAACTTGAGCATCTGGTAAAGACCATCGAAGAAGGCACCCCTCTCTTTTTGGTTCTGGCCGTTTGTTTGCAGCTTTGCAAATATGCGGTGCAGGGCGAAGCTTTCGTTCGCTGCTTCCGAGCCATCGAAGCAAAGATCAAGTTCAGCGAAGGATTCAAGCTGATCTTTGCCACTTTCTTTGCTGATACGATCATTCCCTCCTTCAATGTTTCGGGCACAACGGTCGTGGTAGCAGACGCAGAAAAGCGTGGTATTTCTGCGGGACGAAGCACCGCAGCTGCTTTGCTCCAGATCGTTTCGGTGAATGCTGGTTTTCTGATCATCATGATCCTCGGGTTCGTGTTGCTTGCTCTTGCAGGGGGCTTGCAGCTTGGCTGGATCTTGCTGGGGATCGTAGCTATTGCCACGGTGGGGATCATGGTGTCCTTCATGGTTTTCGCTGCCCTCAGGCCTCAAACGATCTTGAAGATCTCGACGCCATTTGTTCGTTTAGCGGACAAGATCGCCCACCGCTTCAACAAAGGTTTGGTCGATGCGCGCGTAAAGAAGACGGTGGAGACCTATTCAAGCTCAGCGAAGCTCATGGCCAATAATCGCAAGGCAGTCATTTCAAATCTTGCTTTCGATACCTTGGGGAGTTGCTTCGAGCTGCTTTGTTTTTCGCTCGTTTGTCTTTCCTTTGGTGTGAAACTACCCGAAGTTATGATCTGCGGTTATGTGGTGGTTACCCTTACTGCGATGGTCTCTCTCATACCGCAAGGCGTGGGGCTGGTAGAAGCAGCGGCGCTCATCACCTTCACGCTCTTTGGTATCCAGCAAGCCACGGGCATGGCCGTCATCATGGTGTATCGCGCTATCGTCTTTTGGCTACCGTTCCTGATCGGTGCGGTGGTTGTTCAGCGCGCAGGTCTTCGCGAATCGTGACCCACGTTCTTTGATTCCTGGCGAAGTAGCAGAGATCGTGCCAATGGCAGACACAACTATCACCCCTGATGGTGCAGGATCGATGCTTGCAAACTTCCTGAATAAAGCTATGGAATAGTGCTACTTGAAAACGTCGTACAATTTAAAGAGCTGCAACAAGCAGCTATATATGCTATAATTGCATTACGTAATGCAAGGTATAAGATTGGACGGCAGGAGGCAATCAAATGGCTTCGTCTGCGGTATTGAATATTCGTTTACCAGAAGAGCTCAAACGCCATGGCAACCAAGTGCTAGAGCGCAATGGTATCTCAACCTCTGAAGCGGTACGGAGGCTCTATGAATATCTTGAATGCGAGCAAGATATTCCTGAGTTCATGAATGATTGCGCCAATACAAAAGAGTTCGAGAAACGCCGTAAGGCTTTACGGAGCATCGTCGGATCACTGCATATTCCTGAAGGCTTGGATCTTGATGCTCTTCGGCAAGAGCGCTTTGAAGAAAGACATGGGAATATTGCATGAAGATATGTTTTGATACGAACATTATCCTTGATATTTTTGCTCGCGCAGAGCAGTTTCCTGAATCTGTTTTTGCTTATGACATTGCATCTATCAGGCATTTCGAGTGCTTCATTTCTGCCTCTGCTGTAACCGATGTCGCCTATCTACTTCATCGTTTAGGCAATACGAAGCCTCAAACTAAAAAGACAATGAAAACGCTCTTCGAGATGTTTTCCATTTTTGACACTAACGAAAACGATTGTCATCGTGCACTTGAATCAGATATTACTGATTATGAAGATGCGCTGCTGTCAACCTCTGCAGAGCGGCATTTGATCGACCTTATTGTGACTCGTGATAAACGGGATTTCAAAAACTCTGAAGTACCCATTTTTAGTCCGGATGAATTTGTTGAGCAGTTTAGACCGCCAAATTACGAATATGCAGTTTTGTAAGCTTTGCTTAAAATTTTTTCTATCCTAATTCAGAAACGTCGTTTATAAGCGCACGTAGGGGGAAGTGTGTAGCGGGAAAGAATAGCGCGTGGCGTTATCTTGTGGCAGCGATCGCAAAGTGCGAAGCGTTCTTCGTATGCTGTGCAAAGATTGTTTTCGGTATCAAGGAATTCACACGGGGCAGAAAAGTTGACGGCCTGTACACCAATCTCAGAGACTTCGCGTTCATAGCAGCAGAGCCCGCATCGATCGCAGATATCTTCCCAAGCCTGCTGATCGAACAAATACATCTTTAATGCAGCGAATAGTTTCATAGTCTTAGGATAACAAAGCGTGCGCCGATATTATTGCTGGTACGTCATCTATTAGAGCAGCTCTGGAACACGGTTTTCGATCAGCTCCATGAAACGCTTTGCTGCAATGGGAAGCCGCGCATCGTCCTTCCAGGCAAGCGCTATATCGCGCATAACGCGTGGAGAAGTGGGGCGCACAGCTAGATCATACGGACAACTCTTCATGATGAGATCGGCAAGGATCGTAACGCCCAGTCCTTCATCCACCATGGCCATGATCGAGTAGTCGTCATGGATGGTGTATTTCACCTGCGGCGAACACCCGCAAGAGGCAAACGCTTCCAGGGGTTCGTAATAACCGCCTTCTTCTAGCAGGATGAAAGGTTCACGCGCCAGCTCTTCAAGAGGAATCTCTTCAAGAGTGGCGAGGCGGTGGTCGCGCGGAAGAACAGCAGACATCGATCCTGATTTCAACATCTGCGTTTCAAGGCCGCTCACTGCCTTCGGGTTCACGAAGCCAAAATCGATGAGTCCCGAGTTGATCCAATCAGGAATGAGCGAATAATCACCTTGATGGATCACGAAGCGAACGCCGGGGTGCTCCTCTTCGAACTCTCGAATAAGCCCGGGCAACCAATGTCCTGAGATACTTGCGATAGTGCCAATGCGGATCACACCGGTCTCAAGCCCATTGATCTCAGCAGCTTTTTCTTGCAACGCGCGCTCAGCATTAACGGTTTGCTCGATGAAGGGAAGAAGCGCTTCGCCTTCCAAGGTAAGGCGTGAGCCCGTGCGCGATCGCTCGATAAGCTTGAATCCCAATTCTGCTTCGAGCGAAGCTATCATCTGGCTAAGCGCCGATTGCGTGTACTGAAGATCCTCTGCCGCTTTTGCGAATGTTCCGCGTTCGACGATCTTGAGGGCAGCTTCGTATTTGCGGGTATCCATTAGTTTTCCTTAAGCTAGATTAAGAAACAGTCGTTTTACTTATATATAACGCAACTACAAAATAGAGCCAAGAAGAGAGTGGAAGGAAATGATTCTGCTTTCGGTCGGCAATATGCGTCTTATGGAAAAAGGGACAACACATGAAGTCGGTAGTCAAAAAAGAGGATGCTCTCAAAAAAGTATTCAAAGGCGTTTCTTTGGATTCTCTTGCTGTTGGTGAAAAATCACAGGTCACGAAGATGAATTATGTTCCAGGGAATTATGCTTCTCCTCACCAGCATCCTCACGAACAAAGCGGATATGTAATTTCTGGAAGATATGAACTCACTATTGGTGATGAACGCTATGAGCTTGTTGCGGGAGATTCTTATTCGATCCCGGGGAATCAGATCCATTCATTTAGGGTGATCGACGGCGGCGAAGTTGTCGATGTGTTTACGCCACCTAGGGAAGACTATCTCTAAATGAAGCTCAGAATTCGCAAAAGCAGCATGTTTGCCGTTATCGTATTCGGGCTGATAGCGTGCGTCTTGTATGGATTTGGCGCAGGATTGCGCAGCGATGTGGGCATCCTGCTTCCTGCACTTGCGAGCCACACCGGGCTTGCCTATCAAGAGGTGAGCTTTTGCATCGCGGTCATGAACCTGGTGTTCGGAGCTACCCAACCAGCTTTTGGCATCATTGCGGCGCGAAGGTCGAATCGCGAAGTGCTCCTGCTCGGAGCGCTTCTTCTCGGGGTAAGCTTGATCGGGATGATGCTCACGCACTCGTTCGCAGGACTATTCATATTCCTCGGGCTCGTGTTCGGAACCGGGGCAGGAGCGCTAGCTTTTGGCCTCATCCTGGCTTCGTCTATCCGCTTCGTGGGACCTGAGCGCGCGATGCTCATCTCGGGCATGCTCAATGCCGCAGCTGGCATGGGTTCGTTCGTTTTGTCGCCTACGCTGCAAACGCTTCTTGATAGTGGCGGTATAGACCTCACGCTTTCTTCGCTATTGGTGCCTGTTGTGCTTCTTGTGCCCATTGCTTTCGTGGTAACTTCGGCTGATCCTAAACCAGCTAAAGAGAAAAAGCACAAGGCACAAGCAAGAAGCAGATCGATCGCAACTGGCACCGCAACGGGCACTGCTCAAGAAAGCGAAGCTCATCCGCAAGGGCTACGCCTCTTCAAGCAAGCTTTTTGCGACAAGACCTTTTTGTTGCTGGTGATCGGATTCTCAACCTGCGGATTCCATATGGTCACGATCGAATCGCATCTCTTCTCGCAGTATCTTTCGTATGGTATCGAAGCGACCGAAGCATCTTGGGCGTTTTCTCTTTACGGCATCGCCACCATCTTCGGTGCGTTGCTCTCGGGCTGGCTTTCCACGAGAGTCCCGAAAGGTGGCTTGCTCGCGTTCTACTATGGCTTTCGCGCGTGTTGGGTTCTTGTTTTCATCTTCCTCATGCCAAAAACGCTGCTCTCTGCCGTCATCTTCAGTACAGGATTAGGGCTTACGGGAGATGCGACCGTTTCTCCAACAGCAGGCATCGTGAACGCACGCTATGCGCTCGCCCAAGCCGCAACGCTCATTGGCGTGCTGTTCTTCTTTCACCAGATCGGAGCCTTCTTCAGTGCATGGCTGGGCGGGATCCTGCTCGACGCAACAGGAACGTACGTTGCGCTGTGGCTGATCGATGCTATCCTTTGCACGATCGCAGCATTTGCCAGTGCGCGCATCAAGACCAATCCAGCTCTTCAGGGTGATGCCCAGTAGAGACAGGCTTCTGGGCGCTCCGCTTGCGAGTGGCAGCCTTCACCCTGTGAAATCATGCTTAGTTACGCGAACAGGCGCTCAGTCTCTTCCATACGCTCCACGATCTTCACGCCGAAGGGGCAATTCGGCTCGCAGGTGCCGCACGCGATGCAATCGGAAGCATTCTTGTCCAGTTCAAGATAATGTGCGCGGATGCTTGGTGGCGCGGTATCTTGGATCAAAGCCAGATCGGCGAATTTGTTCACGGTAGCGATATCGATGCCGACCGCGCAAGGCTGACAGTGACCGCAATACGTACATTGCCCAAAGTATGCTTTGCGTGCGGGAGCCTCAGCGATTACGCTTGCGAAATCGCGCTCCTCTTCACTGGCTTGCTCATAAGCAAGCGCAGCCTGCGCTTCTTCGATGCTCTGATATCCAGCTAGTACTGAAGCAACGGCAGGGCGCGTCAAGCAATAATGGATACATTGCATCGGTGTGAGCGCCTTGCCAAAAGGCGATTGTTCATCCATAAGTAAACGACCGCCTGCGTACGGCTTCATCACGGTGAGCGCAATGCCCTTCTCTTCGCAGAGACTGTAGAGCTCAGCGCGCAAAGGTTCGATACGCTCACCTGCTTCTGCAAAGTCTCCGAACAGGTCGTTCACGTCTTCAGAGGGAGGCATCAAATCGAAGGCTGGGTTGATCGAGAGCATGATGACCTCGACCACTTCTCGGCGCACCGCTTCAAGTGCAACTTCAGGGTTGTGCGTTGAAAGACCAACGTGACGGATAGTGTCCGCGCGCAATAGCCCTTGCACATATTTGTAATAAGGACCATCCAAACAGGCGCAGAATTCTTCCACGCTGTCGATGTAATGCATCATGCCTACTTCGAAATGATCGACTCCCAATAGCTCAAGTTCATCTTCGAAAGCAACTTTTGCTAGCGCAACATCACGGCTGCGAAGATACTGACCGTCCACCCAACAAGCGCCAATATGCCCTTGCACGATCCATTCGTCCGTATGGCTCTTCATCGCATAGCCAAGATTCGCACGAATGTGAGGATCGGGCATCCAGCAGTCAAGATAATTCACACCTGCTTCACGGAGCACCTCAGCGATCGCGCGTGTTTCTTCAGGGGTGCCCGTCATCCATTCGGGACCGAATCCGATCTCGCTGACCATAAGGCCGGTCTTGCCAAGCTTTCTATAGTTCATATGAGGCGTCTCCTTCGCGGCGCTCTATAAAGGGAATTTAAGTGACACATTGTCTTTTGTCAGACTATTATAAGAAGAAAGCGCTATAAAGCAAATAGGACGAGAGGTGTTTGTTTCTCCCGTCCTACGTGGTGAGTTTGAGATGTGGTTTGCGATAGAGATAGATATAGCTTTAGCTCCGTATAATAAGCGGCAAGTAAAATAAAGAGCAGCTTGTTATTGGATTTCTTTGTTCAAGAAGGTGGAAACAGCATATGCAGTAATGCTTGAACGATTAATGATACCTACCATGGTGGATCCTGACATAACAGGTGCTTTTTTCAAGTGATTATCTGCTAAAACGCGTGCAACTTCACCCATCTCATCGTCAACATTAACCGTAAGAACTTTTTTGGATGCCATCTGCATTACAGGAATTGCCATAACTTCTGAGAGTGTTTGTTTAAAATCTGCATTTTCAAGTTCAACGACAAAAGACCAGGCACTCTTAAAAGCAGGGATCTGATCGGCTAAATTGCGCATGATATCGCCGTCCGAAACAAATCCTATGAGCTGATTTTTCTCATTAACAATAGGTGCGCCAGAGATGCCCTTAGTGGCAAACAGATTCATAGCATCAGCAGCCGATGCAGTAGTAGGAAGGGTATAAACATCAGCCTGCATGAGCGTTGCCAAAGCGGGCTCGTTGACAAGGCCTGACGCAGATGCTGCCGCATCGACAGAAGTTTGCTCCCAAGGCTGATTCTGCTGTGCGACAGAACCTTGTGTGCTTGGCATTTTTGCCATATGACGGATCACGAGCGCACAGATAAAACCTACAACACCTACAACACCTACGAGTACACCAGCAGTCATCATGCCGTTTGTTGCAGCTGCCGCATAAGTAAATCCAGCAGCAGTCGATCCAGCAGTAACAGCAGCATAAATGCCAGTAAATACCGATGATCCTACGCAACCAGCAATTTGAAATCCGGTCGACATAATAGTGACGCCATGAGGGTTTTGTTCATAGGTAAGTTTTGAAAGCGCAAAGCTTTGTACCGGCCCGATAACAAGTGCAGATCCACAAATAACAGGGATATAGATAAGCGCTAAGAAAAGCGGATTGAGTGTTGCGATAAGAAGCCCGGTTGCAGCAGAGAAAATCGCGATGCAGATAAAGCCAACGGGAAGCAAAACGCCGGGGCCGTGTTTGTCATAGATGCGGCCTGCAAGAGGCGAAATGATACAAGAACAAAGAATAGCAGGGAAAAGGGTTAAAGAAGCAATCAGGGGAGGAGTTCCTAATACTGATTGCATAAAGGTAGGCACAATGATGTTCATAGCAAAGATGGCGATGAGCGAGAGCATGTTGACAACAACGCCAAGAGCAAACGGTTTAACATGCAGAGGCTCAAGATTAATGAGTGGCTCTTCAAGAGTGTGCTGGCGACGCACAAATGCTATCAGTGCAATAACGCCAATGATCGCGGCAACAAGGGCTACAACAAGAGAGCCACTAAATGCAGTAGAGACACCATAAAGAATACCGATAAGCGCAATACCAATAAGCGCCACTGAAAGAGCATCAAGACGGGGATGCGTGAGATGGGCGACATCGCGCAAAATCACTGCACCACTTATAAAGCAAAGCGCAGAGAGTCCTGCAAATGTCCATAGCAGCATAGGCCATGGACAGTACGCTAAGATGAGGCCCGCCAAAATAACGCTTGAAGAAGGACCTAACGTCGTCATTGCACCCATGATGCCCATGTAGGTGCCCAGTTTTTCACGTGGTGCAATCTCAAGAGTGATATTCATGCCGATGGGGATTAACATGCCCGTACCGAGGGCTTGCACAATACGCCCAATCAAAAGCACGGTGAAGTTAGGGGCAAGTGCACCAATTATTGAACCAATGACCAAAAGGGCGGCGGTGGCACAAAAAAGAATGCGGGTAGGAAATGAGCGATAGGCAAATGCTGAGATGGGTACCATAACAGCGGCGCCCAGCATATAGGCAGTTGCGAGCCACTGTACGGTGGAAACATCAACCAATAAGCTTTCCATAATAGGTGCAAAGCCAACATTTAAAAATGTTTCGTTGAAGGTTGCTAAAAACGCTGCAAAGGCAGCAACAAAAAGAATAGTTCCTGGTTTGCGTGCAGGGGTAGAGGCTTTTGAAGTAGCCTGGTTTTCTGCCATTTTTTAGTCCCTTTCCGTGACGCGAAAGGCATTGAATTGCTCGTAGGCGATAGGTTAGGCTGTGCTTGATAAATGCAGGCGCTTAGATCAAGCACCACATCACGTATCGTTTACGAGCAAAAGTCAAATAATCAAGACAACAAGAAAGCGCTATCGCCCGTAAATCGTATAAGATCACAGCGATAGAAGTGCTTCTGTGCCGTGATCAGATTTACGCGCCATAGCGCCACATGTGTCGTTTACAGTTAGTATGCAGTTGTATTACTAGCTTTGTGAGATTACCATAGCACATGCGCCATTATGCTTTGACAAATCCGTCAATGAGAGTGAAGAAACGGATAAAAGCTCATCGTGCTGTTCGTAGCGCAAGAAGTGCAGAGCGCGTTATTTTATGGCTCTTTAGCGGCATGCGTAGTGCTCCTACGTATTGTGTAATTCATTGCTGTTTAACAGAGGTCTCAATAGGTTTTGTGCTTATAACGCTTGGGTTAATGTGGATCACAGGTTCCTACCCATGCTGCCATACGTGCTCCCGCTGATCCGCCTCAGAGTGAATATCAGAGTGAATAGCCAGTCATATCAAGGTGCAACTCTTTTTCGTGTTCATACGATGGACAGCGTCGCGCTGAACCTCTTATGGAATTACTTCATACTCTTGCGCAGAAACATCATGCAACACCGGGCCAAATTTCTCTTGCTTGGATGCTGTGTAAAAACCTTATGTGATTCCTATTCCTAGTAGTCGCAAACCTTATCTAATCCATGCAGCAATTTGTTGAATCTTTTCAGAGGCGTTTTCTTTGGTAAGGAGATAAAACGTTGAGGTAGCTTCTGGCTCATCAATAGGAATGCGAATTCTGTCAGGATAGAGACCGTCTTGCAGGGGGATATCAGAAACAAAAATAGGAAGTTCGCTCGAATAAGCTAATTGTAAAAATACCTCGCGATCTTTCTGTTTAATAAAATGAGAGTCAGGCATATAGAGC
>CAJMOJ010000015.1 GCA_905215035.1 uncultured bacterium | reverse complement strand
CAGTGTGGGAGGTGTAGGAAGTGGTGTGTAGGGAATATGGGTTGGAAGTGTCGTTTAAGCGGATGGCAGCAGGAGTGGTTGAGATGGGCGTAGAGTTTTCCGAGTTTGGTGTTAGTGATTATTCGCGGCGTAGGTTCGAATCTTTGTCTTGTGCTGCAAAAGATTCAGCAATCGGATTCGAGGCTCACTCAACAGATTACCAAACGTCTTCTTCATTGAGAGAAATGGTAGAAGATGGTGCAATGTTTTTAAAAGTTGGTCCAGCTCTGACTTTTGCTGCGAGAAGTGCGCTCTTCAAACTTGAACTAATAGAAAAAGAAATTGTTCCAAAGGAACAAAGGTCAAATTTTAGACAAGTATTAGAAGAGGTCATGGTATTAAATCCAATAAATTGGCAGAAGTATTACAAAGGAACAATGGATGATATGGCTTTTGCCCGTGCGTTTAGCTTTTCTGATCGTTGCAGATATTATTTGAGCGACAGGAGTGTGGTAGAAGCGCGAGAAAGATTAATATCAAATTTGGATAATAGAGGTATTCCGCTTTGTCTTGTAGATGAGTATTTTAGAAAGCAATATCTTAGAATACGTAATGGCAGCCTACAGGCTTCTGCTCAATCGATTTTGCATGATTATATAGGAGATACAATAGACGATTATCTAATGGCTACGATTAGTAGAGACGCAAGATAGAAGGAATCATGAAGTCTATTGGGGAGACAAAAACATATAAAGACGCTCTTGATCGGGTTGTCTCTGAGTTTGACAACGTTTCTGATTTAGATGCTATAACAGGAAAGGCTATTTTTATTGCTGGCGCAACTGGGCAGATCGGGTCAGCCGTCTTGGAGTTACTTAATGAACTGTCAAAGCGATTCAGTCTTGATCTCATTCTTTTGGCGGGCGCAAGAGATAGAAAAAAATATGAACATCATTTTTCTACGGAAGTTAAAAATCGCGTTCAGTATTTTGAGTACGATGCTCTAAAAAGTTTTTGTTCCACAAAAGAAATCGACTATTACATTTGCTGTGCTGGATACGGTGATCCAAATTCATTCGGATCTGATCCTGTTGGAGTGCTGAATTCAAACTACCAGGGACTAAACGGGATTTTGTCATACTGCGCGAAAAAGCAACATGGGAAGGTTCTCTTTGTCTCGTCAGGAGAAGTATATGGACAGCCAGATCCTTGCCAAAATATTTTTTTTGAATATGAGGTTAGCAAAATCAATCCATTGATTCCTAGATCATGCTATCCAATAGCTAAAATAAGCGCTGAGGCTCTTTGTGTGGCGTATGAAAAGCAATACGGTGTTGATGTAGTAATAGCTAGACAATCTCACGTGTTTGGACCTGGTTATTCGAATAAGGATAGTAGAGTGACAGCTCAGTTTTTCAATGACGCTCTAGCAAAGAGAGATATATGCATGAAGAGTCTTGGAGTACAGAAGAGAAGCTATATTTTTGAACTTGATGCTGCTGCCGCCTATGTTTATTTATTGTTAAAAGGCATTTCTGGTGAAGCGTATAACGTATCCTCTTCGCATGAAACAAGCATAAAAGATCTTGCTAACATAATTGCGGAAACTGCTGAAGTTCGTGTTGTTCTTGAAACATCACAGAAAGATAATCAGAAAGAAAACTATGGCAATATTAGTCATAGTATTCTTTCTAACAGCAAGCTTTCTGCTTTAGGATGGAAAGAATGCTTTTCCCCTAATGAAGCAATTAATTATACAGTCAAAACGTTGATGGAAAGTCGGCTATAAATTTATTCTGTCCAAGCTGTAATTCCATGGTTGACTTGCTGTTCAATAGGTGGAAGCTGCATATAGTCACCATAGATTCCAGTTAGGTATTTATCCCAGCAATAAAAGATTGGTATTTCTCTTCCCTCGAAATTTACTAATGTAGTATTGTCGAAAGAGTCGGATGGTATTCTTTCTCCGTCTCCATACATTCCCCAAGTAATACATGCTATGTAAGAAGTTGAGCAAAAGGGGATTTTTTTTGCAAGTTTCGTTTGAGTTTTAGAGATGCGGCAATTTAAAGAGTCAAATGATTTTAGAAAAAGACTAAGTATTTTTTTTAGTATTTGTCCGGAGCGTGAATTATATTGATTCTTTTGGTTTAAAAAAACATAGAAGTCGTGGTTAAACTTTGCTCTTTTATGAAGTCTTCTCCATTTTCCGTATTCATCTGGAGCACCATCATAGGGAAAAATATCAATCCAAGCGTTCTCCAAATAATTAACGCTTGGTTCTTTTACATAAATATTGGGGTTAACTATTTTATAAAAAAAAGCAAAATGCGGATCCACTAGTCCGTGTCCCTTAATTAACAAGCCTGTTGAAGATTCGAAGTCCGTTTTATTACGTAATAAATCTTCGTAATCTTGTCTTGGCATTGCAACATCTATATCATCGTCCCAAGGGATAAACCCCTTGTGTCTGATAGCGCCTAGCATGCTGCCGCCGACAAGGGACCAACGATAATTATTTTCTTTACAAAAAGCGGAAAACGAATCTAGGATACCTAATTCAATATCTTTAAGTTCATCGGCTGTTAAGTTGCGTTTCATATAAGCTCTTTTCTGCTTTTTGATTAGGTTAATGAAATTATACGAAAATTGAACAATTGGTTTATATTCTTTATGCTTGTTTTTTGTTTAAGGACATACGGATTGGATTATTGATGTCAGCATTAATCAGTGTTGTTGTTCCATTTTATAATTCAGAAGAATATTTGAATGAATGTTTGGACTCGCTTATGTATCAAACTGATACAGAGTTTGAGTTGGTTTTAATTAATGATGGATCAAAGGATCAATCATTAAAAATTGCGGAAGAATACAGTGGGTTTTTTTCTTCGTTTACGCTAATTACAACCAATAATCAAGGCGCATTATTAGCTCGTTTAAAAGGAATATCCATTGCTGCGGGGGAATATATATTATTCGTCGATGCAGATGATTGTGTTAAAAAGGATACCATCTCATTACTAAAAGAAAAGGTAAAGAACACTCGAGCCGATGTTGTGTGTTTTGATTATGTAGAGGGATCAGCTGTTGATTTTAGTAAGCATTCTAAGACGCAAAGCGTATTTGGAGATAGCACTATTTTCTATAAGGATAAGAGCCTTCAATATATTCGACAAATTATTTGTCGTGGGACCGGAGATGGCAATTCATTATGCAATAAGTTAATTAAAAGAGAATTGCTGTGCTCAATTAATCCCAGTAAGAATCTTTTGGGCTTATGTCAAGGTGACGATCTTTTTGTGATGCTTACTGTTGCGAACAAAATGAATACTTTTTTATACAGTCCAGAAGTACTATATTTCTATCGTGACAATCCTTGTAGTGTTAGTACGAACTTCAATCCTCATCATCTTGATGATCTGACTATTGTTTTTAATAAATTAGTGGAATATTCGCGGAAATGGGGAGATGAATGCATGCATAATGCTTATCAATGCATCATGCATAATGTGGTTTGGCAGATGACTAATTTGGCTAAAAGTGATGCCGATCGTCTTACCAGAAAAGAGCAGTCGAAACGAATTAGGGAGTTTATGCTTGCCTTTTCGAGATGCTTTCCTGACACGGTTAAAACGGGTATGAGACTTGATTTTAAAATCCCACTCTTTTTTTTAGATAAAAAGCTTTATTCGATGTCGCTTGAGGTTACCAGTTTAATTTCAAGTATTTATTCTTTGTATCGAGGGAAGTAAAAAATGCAAAAAAGAATATTGGTATGGGGATTATCAAATAATCGAGCAGGAACAGAAGCTGTTATAGCAAACTATGTTAATTGCTCAAAAGATATCGCATTCGATTTTTTATGCTACGAGAATCCTTCAATAAATTATTCCTTCTTGTTTGAAAATACTAATAATCGCTGGTTTGTAATTCCAACCAAAATTAAAAATCCCTTGCGTTATCAGAAGAAGTTAAAACAATTTTTTAATGAGCACGGAGAAGAATATATTGCTGTATGGGCGAATCTGAACGATATTTCTAATATTGATGTGCTAAAAATGGCAAAAAAATATCGGATCAAAAATAGAATTGCCCATGCACATAATTCAAGTATCCCAAATGTTATGGTCACAAGATTATTCCAGAGAATTAACCGTGCGGCTTTTGACGAATTAGTGACAGAGCGATGGGCATGCTCGCAGAGGGCAGGGTTGTTTTTTTATCAAGATAAATCCTTTAAGGTGATTGCTAATAGAGTTGATAGGTCAAAGATGGCGCTGGATATACGGAAGCGAAATAGGATTCGTGAACAGTATGATCTACAAAATAAATTAGTGATTGGATCTGTTGGGCGTTTGACAGAGACAAAAAATCTGAGTTATTTGATAAATTTATTACCAGATTTAATTTTACGTAACCCTAACATTGTTTTTCTGTCCATTGGCGAGGGAGAAGCTAAGGATGCTTTACTGGATCAGGCAAAGAAAATAGGTATTGATCGATACGTGATTTTTGCCGGGTCTCAAAAAGATGTGCAAGGATATCTATCGGCTATGGATGTGTATGTTATGCCATCCTTATTTGAAGGGATACCTCTTTCTTTGCTAGAGGCTCAATTTAATGGATTGCCATGCATATGTTCCGATGCTGTAGATGAAGAGGCTCAATTTGCTAGTGAAACGTATTTCGTATCATTGGCAGATACTAAAAGATGGATCGAATTATTGCTTAATGTAAACAGGAGTTGCGTTACGTTAAACGAAAAACGCTCAAATCTTTTTGATTTAAAGTATGCAAAAAAGACAGCGCAGGAAATGTTTGAGTTTATGAATTTAAATAAATGATTCTATGTATTCTTGCATCTTTGTTCTATGCTGTTGCTGAGTAAAATCATTGGTAAATTTCAAATATGCCTTTTGTGACATTTCATTTAACCGAGTATCATCTTGAAGAAGTCTCACACTCTGCTCAATGAAGTCTTCTTCTGAGATAGCAACGATGCCAGAATTTTGATCATCAATTATTTCATATACGGCATCACCCCAATAAGTTGATATTGTTGGAGTTTTGTTTGCCATTGCCTCAATAATCACTAATCCAAATCCCTCATCCAAAGAAGTGAGCCATAATAGGTCGTAATCACTGTAAATGCCTTTATCGTCGGTATGGCCTTTTAAAGATACAATGTTGTTAAGTCCCAATTGCGTTATGTTTGTCTCTAGTTCATTTTGTAGCTCTCCTGTTCCGTAGATGTCTAAAGTGAAATCGGGTATGACTTGTTGAACTGCCTGTGCGCATCTTAAAAGCATTTGAGGGTTTTTAAGAGGGGTCAATCTCCCCACAAATAGGGCTTTAGGCCCGTTTGCTTTATTTTTTGTGCGGTAGGCGGGCTCTTCAACGGCATTGTGAATAAAGTTGGGGTTTAAACAAGTGGGAGCTTTATGTGCATCGGTTTCTGTCCTAAAAAGTGTTAGAGCTGGATGCGGAATAAGAGAAACCTGAGCTTTACCCAAGGGGCCGCTTTCCCAAAAATAGTGATAACTACTGTGTATTTCGAGAATATATTCAATTCTGCTGCTTAAAAAAATTGCAGCTGCAGGAGAAGACGCAATTACTAATTGATTGCATAAAATATTTCTTGTTTTTAATCTTCCAATAGGGATAAATAGAAAAAAATAAATAGCGCTCAATAAAGAAGAAAAAACACGTAGAAATTGTTTTCTCTTTAAAAAAGATACAGCATGAGGAAATTGATTATTAATAGGGATGCTGGATAAAGTAATGATGTCTATGTCTTTAAACTCGGGGATATTTGTTTGTGTAGTAGGGAATACACTTACAAATTTAAATTTGTAAACATCTTTGAATTCTTTAATAAGGTTGATGTAGGTAGCAACTAGTCCGCCATCTTCTTTTTGCGGCACTTTATCAAAAACAATATAAATGGTTTTCATATTTTTACATGTTCCCATCATGTTTACCATCTGAAATTAAAGATAGTTTGTTTGGTAAGGCCTGAATATGCATTAATTGCTAAAAAATATAAAGGACTTGAATATAGTTTTGCAGCCAAGTATGGCTTAATTAGCATATTTTCTTCTGGTTGTGTAACAATATTTTTTAAAGTCCACATCTTTTTACAATACGGGAAGTGGGATTGCAACGTTTGTCTGATCATATGAATATTTTGATTGTAATCGGATTTACTGTTATCGATAAGAAGTGGCAAGGAGAATCCGAGATGAATAAGCGCTCCTGCATCATAGATGTCTAAATAGTCTGAGTTAACGCGTTGAATATATTTACGCAATTCAATCCAAGCATGTAATACTTCTTGAATCTCATCAAAGTTTAATTTCGTATTCATTAACGAGGAGCCTTTTACGTAGTAATCATAAAGAGATTGGTTAATAAAAGAGATTGAAGTGATCTGAGGGTATAGAGACCATATAAAGAGGGCGTCCTCCATGACTTTAGGTGGCTCATTTAAATAGAATGCTTTTTTTATTGTTTCGGCCTTAAAAAGCTTGTTCCATAAAGCCGTATTGATCGCGGTAAGCCAAATTGATTTACCGGTTGAGGTTAAACTAGTTTGAGCGACTTTGGACATTTCTATTGTAAAAGAGCTTTGACTTGAAATTCTGCGATAAGCGCATACGACCATTTCTGCATTTGCGGAAATGGCCTTATCATATAGTATTTGGAACATTTCTTTATTTGCGACATCGTCTGCATCGCAAAAACCTATGTAACTCCCTTTTGCCTTTTGAATTCCCATTTGTCTAGCAAAATATGCTCCTTGATTGTGTGTGTGATAAATGTGAATATTGTTAGGGAATTGAGATGCATAGGCATCAAGAATAATGGGTGAATTGTCGGTACTCCCATCGTCTATGCAGATAATTTCTATTTGATCAAGTGTTTGATTCAAGAGAGAAATAAGAGAAGTTTCTAAAGTTGACTCAGCATTATATACAGGCATAATAATGCTTACTTTTGGTTTCAGGGGGTCATTGTAATAGATATGCATAAGGCCTCTTTGCTTGAATGATCTCTTTTGTCTGATAGTAAGTGATAGTTGCGTAATAAAAAAGTATAATTAGCAAGTTAAGCAATTGATTCAGCAAAAGGTTTGTAGTTGAAGACGTTATTGATCATACCGGCTTATAACGAGGAAGAATCGTTGGTTGCCACTATCAAATCGGTACAAGAAGTTGTGCCGGAAATTGATTTTTTGATCATTAATGATGGATCGAAGGACAATACAGTAAAGATTTGTCGGGAGCATCAGTATCCTTTTGTTGATCTTTCAACTAACCTTGGTTTAGCTGGTGGTTTTCAGACGGGTATGAAATATGCTTACAGGCATGGATATGATTGCGCTATTCAGTTTGACGCTGATGGACAACATTTACCTCAATATATTCCTGCCATGATGAAGGCTATTGAGTCAGCTGATATTGCTATTGGTTCACGTTTTATTGACTCGAAAAAACCAAAATCAATGCGTATGCTGGGTAGCAACCTTATCGAAGGTGCAATTAAGCTTACGACAGGGAAAACGCTTACGGACCCAACATCGGGCATGCGTGCCTTTAATAAACGCATGATTGAGCAGATGGCGCGCGGTCTTAATATGGGGCCCGAGCCGGATACTGTATCGTATCTAATTAAGCGCGCCAATGCTAAAGTGGTTGAAGTTCCTGTGACGATGGCGGAGAGGTTTGCGGGAGAGAGCTACCTTAATCCTTGGAGCTCTTCAATGTATATGCTCAGGATGACGATCTCGATTTTGTTCATCCAATTCTTTAGACGCAAAATTGGCGGTGGGAACTAATGAGTATTGAGCTCCGTATTGTTCTTATCGTTGTATCTTTGTGCACATTAATTTTTATTACCAAACGCGTTCGCAGCGCCAAGGTGAAACTTGAAGATTCCATTTTTTGGTTTTGCATGGCGTTTTTATTGTTGATAGTAAGTATTTTTCCGCAGATATTTATTTTTGCATCAAACTTATCGGGTACTGATGCGCCTGTACATTTTGTCTTTTTGTTCTTTATTTTTATTTTGCTTATTTTGGGTTTCAACCAATCCATGCGTATTTCACAGATGGACACTAAAATCAAAGAATTAACTCAACAATTGGCAATAGAAAAATTCGAACGTTATTGCAATGATAATGGTATGGCGGATATGAAAGAGACTGATCTCGACCCCGAAGCATTACTTGACAAGGTAAGCAATGAGATGAGTAAAAAATAAAAAAGCATGCATGCATTTGCATTGAAAAGACATGTAGATGTCATGCGTTTAGGGAGGTTGTATGAAAGGCATTATTTTGGCAGGCGGATCAGGCACGCGTTTGTATCCTTTGACTACCGTAACAAGTAAACAGCTTTTGCCTGTCTACGATAAGCCTATGATTTATTATCCGTTGTCAGTCCTTATGATGGCAGGCATTCGTGATATTTTGATCATTTCAACACCGACTGACTTACCTAACTTTGAGCGTCTTTTAGGTGATGGCTCCCAATACGGTATTAATCTTTCGTATGCAGTGCAACCTTCTCCTGACGGTTTGGCGCAGGCATTTATCATTGGTGAGGAATTCATCGATGGTGATTCTTGTGCGCTTGTCCTAGGCGATAACATCTTTTATGGCAATGGCTTGAAGCGCCATTTGCGTCGCGCTGTTTCTGATGCTCAAGAATCTAAGGGTGCAACGGTATTTGGATATCATGTCGATGATCCAGAACGCTTTGGTGTTGTTGAGTTTGATGAAAATTACAATGCTATTTCTATTGAAGAGAAACCTGAGCATCCTAAATCTAATTACGCAGTTACAGGATTGTATTTCTATGACAACCGCGTGTGTGACTTTGCAAAACAAGTAAAGCCTTCTGCACGTGGCGAGCTTGAAATTACAACGCTTAATCAAATGTATCTTGAGGATGGTACGCTCAATGTTGTTACTTTGGGTCGTGGCTATGCATGGCTTGATACAGGCACCATGGAATCGCTTTTTGAAGCTTCAGAGTTTGTACGTGCGGTAGAGCGCAGCCAAGGATTGTCAGTTTCTGTTATTGAAGAAACTGCATTTGAAAATGGCTGGATTACTCGTGAACAGCTTATGGACGCTGCTCAAAAATACGGTAAATCAGTATACGGTCAGCACCTCAAGAAGGTTGCTGAAGGCAAGATCGTTCCTCATAAGGAGCGTGACTAGGCTGTGTCTGTAGCATCTAGAGACCTAACATCTAACGGTCATGTTTTGCGTATTCTTGTTACGGGTGCTTCGGGACAGTTAGGAAATGAACTGAAGCGTCTTATTGAGAGTGGTTACGCTGAGATTGGTCCCATTCCTGCTGCTTATCAAGATGCGCAGGTGGTCTATGCTGATGCCTCTGAACTCGACATTACCGACGCTGATGCCGTGGAGGCTTTTGTTGCTGCTGGCATTGATGGTGCACCTTATGACATCATTATCAATGGAGCGGCTATGACTAATGTCGATGGTTGCGAGAATCAGGAAGACCTTGCGTATGCAGTTAACGCAACAGGTCCCGAAAATCTGGCGTGTGCTGCAAAGGCGCATGGTGCCAAGTTGGTGCAAGTTTCAACAGATTATGTCTTTCCAGGAAATCAGCCGGGCGATAGGGTGGAATCGGATGAGGTTGCTCCCTTAAGCGCTTACGGTCGCACCAAGCTTGCGGGTGAGCAAGCAGTGCAAAAAGTCATGGACAAGTATTTTATTGTGCGTACGGCTTGGCTGTATGGCTATGTGGGCAAGAACTTTGTAAAGACTATGCTTAATCTTGCAAAGAGTCATGACCATGTTACTGTAGTAAAAGATCAGCTTGGCAACCCCACATCGGCAAATGATCTAGCCTATGAAATCTTAAAGTTAGCGCTTACTGATAAGTATGGAATCTATCATGTGACCAATGAAGGTACGTGCTCGTGGGCAGATTTTGCTACCGCTATCATGTATGGCGCTCATACGGGATGTGAAGTAATTCCTTGCACGAGCGAGGAGTATAAACAAAACAATCCTGCAAGTGCAGATAGACCAGCATTTTCTAGCTTGGCTAACCTGCATTTGTCTGAGACTATTGGTAATGAAATGCGCCCTTGGCAGGATGCGCTTGAAACGTATCTGGAGCGTTTACCTGAGTTGGGTAACTAAGCTGTATCTAAAGGCGTGGATGTAACGATTGGACTGTGTGCTCAGAATAAAGCTGCGGTATATATGCAGAACAAGAGCACGTATGTAAGATAAGGACTTTTACATGGCAACAACGTATCTCGTAACAGGTGGAGCCGGCTTTATTGGTTCTAACTTTGTGTTGTATATGCTTGATAAATATAAAGATGCTCCAGAGGGAAAAGGTATCCGCATTATTAATGTGGATGCGCTCACCTATGCGGGCAATCTTGAGAATCTTGCAAGTGTCGAAGACGATCCTCGTCATATTTTTGTGCAAGCAGATATTCGTGATAAAGAAGCAATGATGGCGCTATTTGCACAATACGACATCGACTACGTGGTTAATTTTGCTGCTGAATCACACGTAGATCGCTCTATTGAGTCACCTGAGGTCTTTGCTGATACTAATGTTATGGGAACAGTAACGCTTCTGAATGTGGCAAAAGATGCCTGGGAAGAGCCTGATGGCACCTTTGGTAATCATAAATTTCTGCAAGTAGGAACTGATGAGGTGTACGGATCCCTTTCTCTTGATGAGCCAGATAGCTTTTTCCGCGAGGATACGCCACTCAATCCTCATTCACCGTATTCGGCCTCTAAGGCGGCAGCTGATATGTTCGTGAAAGCCTACGGTGACACGTATGGCATGCCTATCAACATTACGCGTTGTTCTAACAATTATGGACCCTACCAGTTCCCTGAAAAGCTGATTCCGCTCATGATCAATAATGCCTTACATCATGAAAAGCTTCCCGTATATGGCGATGGACTTAATGTGCGCGATTGGCTTTTTGTGGCTGATCACTGCAAAGCAATCGACATGGTGCTCAACGATGGCGTTATAGGCGAGGTCTACAACGTGGGCGGGCATAATGAGCGCCCTAATATCTTCATCGTTAAAAAGATTATTGAAGAGGCGAGCAAAGCGGTTGATGATCCTGAAATTAATGAGGCATTGATTACCTACGTTGAGGATCGTAAAGGTCATGACCGTCGTTATGGCATTGCCCCTGATAAGATTAAGGCTGATTTAGGGTGGTATCCTGAGACCAAGTTTGAAGATGGTATTGTAAAGACTATCCAATGGTATCTTGCCCATCCAGAATGGGTGGAGCACGTCACGAGTGGTGCCTACCAGGACTACTACGAGACTATGTATTCCAAAAGAGCAGAACTTTAGTAATTGGTAATAGTAATTGGCAATAACGAGAGCTTAAGAATAACGTAATCTCTGAAAGCAGTCGTAATAAGCTATAGTAAATCGCAACAACCGCTACGATAGGACATGTCATGGCAGCAGGAGATCAGATTACATCAGGCAACTTTACCTTCACGCAGACTTCGATCGAAGGCGTGACGATTGTTGATGTGAAGTCATACGGCGATGACCGCGGTTATTTCATGGAGACCTACAAGCAGCCTGACTTTGTTGCTGGTGGGATTGATGTCGACTTTGTTCAAGATAATCAATCGTCCTCCGTTAAAGGCGTTTTGCGTGGGCTGCATTTTCAGATCAATCATCCTCAGTCAAAACTTGTGCGCGTGGTGTCGGGCGAAGTTTTTGACGTTGCGGTTGATTTGCGTCCTGGCTCAGCTACCTATGGCAAGTGGGAGGGCGTGGTGCTTTCAGCTGAAAACAAGCGTCAATTCTTCATTCCACGAGGGTTTGCCCATGGCTTCTTAGTACTTTCTGACACAGCAGAATTTTGCTATAAATGCGATGATATCTACCATCCCAATGATGAGGGTGGTCTTATGTGGAACGATCCTGAAATTGGTATTGTCTGGCCTGCCTTACAAGGCGATGGGGTCTTTGATGAAACCAAAATTATCTTGAGTGATAAGGATAAGGTTCATCCTGCTTTTAAGGCCGACGCGTAGGGGATTACTGTGGATGCCCTAGATACGTTGCAGAAGTCGTCACAGGCGCCTCTTTTCAGCATCGTTTTGCCAACCTATGGGGTTGAGCCCTATATTGCTCAAGCGCTTACCTGTTTGCAAAATCAAACGCATTCTGATTTTGAGGTACTCGTGATTGACGATGCTTCTCCTGATCAAAGTGTTGCAATTGCGCAGCATTTTGCAGACCAAGATGCGCGTATTCGTATTATTCACCATGCGGACAACCAAGGTCTTTCGGCGGCACGCAATTCAGGAATCTCTTATGCTAAGGGACGCTACATTACGTTTTTTGATCCTGATGACACGTATGAACCGCAGCTTTTGGAAAAGGTGGCGGAGTCGCTTGATCGGCAATGCGCACAGATTATTTTGTTTGGGCATACAGAAGATACTTGCAATGAGGCGGGGGAGATAACCCAATCGCTTGCTTATCCTGTTCCTATTTTATCCTCTAAGGAATCTTCTGCGGAGTCCTCTGCGGGTTCTTCTGCGATACCTCCCGTAACGTCTGCAACGCATGAATATCAATCGCCAGAAGCTTTTCATCCTATGGTACTAACGTGGGAAAAGAATATCCATTATGGGTATGCGTGGAACAAGTTTTACGATCTCGCATTCATTAAAGAACACAACCTTGCGTTCAAGAACAACCCACTCATTGAAGATCTCGAATTTAACGTGGAGGCGTTTTCGTGCGCGCAGACAGTCAACGTGTTAAGTAATCTGCTCTACCAATACGCTAAACGCGAACAGTCCAATCTTCCCAATACGTTTGAGCCACGTTATTTTACACTGCACCAACGTCGTATTCAGCTTCTTGTTGATCAGCAAAAGGCATGGGGTTTGTGGAGCGATGAGTCGCGTGCAATACTGGGATCGCTCTATGCTCGCTACATTATCTCGGCGCTTGAGCGTAATAATGATCCACGTGCGCATATGCTGGGAAGCGATAAGAAGGCCTTTGTGGGAACACTTTATGAGAGTAGGCTTTTTAATGAGTTGATCCCTTATGCGCAGGCCTCGAGCCCCTTTTTAAATGCAGCATATCAACCATTGAAGCGTAAATCTATTGCAGGAGCTCTCGCTATAGGCAAAACTGTCCATACTGCAAAGCAATCAGCTTCAGGAACCCTGCAAAAAATTAAAGCAAAGCGCTAGTAAAGACATTGCTGTTTGAATAGTAATGTTTGGGCTATGTTTCTGACTGTGGGATACTTGTGCTTTTGGAGTTATGTATCGAGTTATTGGCGTTTAGTGCTTGAATTTCCAAACCGCTAGTTTAGCAATCAAGGGGAATCCACCTAGTCGATAGTAGTGTTTGAAAGTATTGAGTTTGCCTGTTTTGGCATACTTTGCGCGTACGGCTTGAAAGTCGTCAGGAGAATCCAAAAGTGCACGCAGATCAGCTTCAGCCCACGGTTCAAAAAGGCTTAAATCGACATCACCCGCAGCAAGATCAGTGCGAAATTCATTGGCAGCACGAGTTAAGAATTCAGCACGCAACCCCTCTGATAACCTGTCGTAGTTCCACATATAGGTATCGAACTTCATGCGCTCTTTGATACCTTCAAGCTTCTCTCGAAGTTCAGGGCGCTCGGAAAGCCATCGCTCCATTTCTGCGTACTCATCGCATGCGCAATATACCTTGCCAGGAGAGTTAACAGATGATTGCTCGTTATCTTGTCGGTAGCTCAGTATCGGTTTGGTGCTCACCGCGATTGCAGGTGCACTTGCCCACACTTTAAAGGTAAAGCTGGCATCTTGGTATGCTGCACCGGGAGTAGGTAAGAAGGCAATGTCGTTTTGCTCAAGAAAATCGCGCCTGTAGAGTCCTGACCAGATGCTTGGTTTTTGATAAAAGATTTCAGGGTGGTCGATAGGACTCACCGGTGTATTGAGCGGATATCCTTCAGGAATGATATGGAACTGCTCCTGATAAGGTGCTGGCTTGTCCTCATGTGGTGTTGACCAGTAGAGCCAAAAATCAGCCTTTGCTACGGGGACATTGTTATTGGTAGCAAGGTCATAGAGATGTTCAAGCGCATCAGGTTCAAAGATGTCGTCAGATTCGAGGATGGCAATATAAGTACCACGGGCTGCAGCAAGTCCCTGATTCATGGAGTCGCCATACCCAGAATTGGGTTTAGTGATAATGCGGATTCGGGGATCCTTTGCCGCATAGCGTGTAAGGATTTCGGGGGAAGAGTCGGTCGACCCATCGTCAATACAAATAATTTCAATATCAGTGAACGTTTGCGCAAGTGCCGAATCGAGGCACTCTGCCAAATACGACTCAACGTTGTATATAGGAACCAAAAGCGATATTTGTGGTGTGTGCTGCGCATTTTGTGGATCACTTTGTGCATCTCGTGGATCATGTTGTGTGTTTTGCGATGCGTGTTGCATATCTGTGGGGAGCGTATCCATAGAAATCCTTTAGCGATTAGCTTTGAGGCGCGCGAACAAATTGGTGTTGTGGGAGCGCACCCAGGAAATTACTGATCCTTCCATCATGCTAAGCGTCACGTTGCCGCCTTTAAGAGGAGCAAGCATAACGCGCATATAGGTTGAATGAGGATGCGCGAGTGCAAGGGCGGCCTGTGCATGAGGTGTCGAAATCATAGCTTTGATTGCGGCGCGCTTTTCTGTTGATGCGAGCGTACAGCTTGCGTTAGTGATGTTTTCAATGCAGCCAACCAAGCGCTCAGCATAACGGCGCGATAAAAACTCATCGACCGCTGCAACCGTATCAGAATCCCACTCGTCATAGGACCAGTAAGCATAGAGGTCTCGCAGCCAAGTGTGCTCCTCCTCACGCTTGTCATACATGTCAGGACGATATTTGGTGTTTTCCGCATCAGCGCGTGCACGGAGGAAATGGTAATGGCGCTCCGGCAAACAGCCAATGCGATCAATATCGCGTAAGACATCTAAGTTAAAAGGAAGATCGTCCCAAAACGTTTCTGGGAATTCGATTCCGTTGTCTATAAGATAGCTACGACGATACAGCTTGTTCCAAGGAGCATAAAGAAGCTGGGCGTCAAAGAGTTCATGGGCGTGAACGCGGAAATCGTTAGCATTCTCGAAGACGGCATCAGGGGCTGTACGCAGCTCCTCGTAGAAATCATCAGACCCATCGCCATAATAGGTATCGATGTAGAAACCCGATACAACAAGGTCAAGGTTATAAGTCATGGCGCGTTGATAGAGGTGTTCAAGCATATCAGGCTCACACCAGTCATCGCCATCCATGAAGTAGACAAACTCACCGCGTGCTTGACGTAACGCCACATTGCGTGCGGCAGCGGCACCAGCATTTGCCTGGTGGATCACCGTGATGCGTGATGTGCCGGTAGGGGACTCGTTTGCATCAAGTGTGGCCAGCGAATCACACACAACTCCTGAGTTGTCGGGCGATCCATCGTCTACCAAAAAAAGCTCCCAGTTGGTAAAGGTTTGTACCTGAAGCGAAGCAACGGCACGAGGGAGCCAATCGGCAACATTGTAAACGGGAATGATAATAGAGATTGCCGGCGTGTTATGTGTTTCAAACTGTGGTTGCGACAAAGGATACCTTTCGCGCGATAAACAGCAGAGAGTCAATAGCTTGGTGCAAATACTTCTTTGATTGTACCTGAAACGTCATATTGAAATATTGGTTTTAGTATCTTTTTTGACCCGGAAGTCGTGTTGACTAGCTCTTGTTTTGTTGGTCTCGGTTAGGGTTAATGTGAAAAGTATAATAAAGACTAGGCAATTTTGGTGCGTTATTGTTGCAGCGTATCTTTTTTCGGTTTCATGGACACTTCCTTATTGCTTAAGTGGGACAAGCATTGCAAAGTGTTTGCTTTTGGCTGTTCCGGGGGGGGGGGCTTATTTGCGCTGCTTTTGTCTCTTTCGTTGTTGGTTTGCCGATTAGTTAGAGAGCGGATCCTTTTTTATAAGGGGAGCGATCTTGCGTTTTATCTCCATCGATTTTTCAACAAGATAGGTTGCAAAGTTAAAGGAAAAGGCTTATTTCTTTGGGTGTTTTTGACGCTTCTTGCAATATGGGGACTTGTGTTCCTGATATGTTATCCTGCTTGCTGTTCAACTGATACTAACGATATTTTCAAAATGGTATTAGGGCTACCTTTTGAAAGTAACCATTTCCGATACGATTCTCTCAATAATCATCATCCTGCATTCTATGTTTTTATCAACTATGCATTTTTATCATTAGGTCAAGCGATGGGTTTGACACTAACAATGTCAGTTGCTCTAATTGCTCTTATCCATTTAGTTGTGCTTGCATTTTGTTGCAGCTATTTTACTGTCAAGCTAAGAGAACTTTTTGCCTCTGAGGTAGTTTTTGTTTTTGCATGGGTATTTTTTGCTCTTAATCCTGTTATTGCGCAGTATTCAGTTACCCTTTGGAAAGATGTGTTATTTTCTGGCGCGTTCTTAGTGTTTGTAATCCAGTATGCTTTTCTTGTTATTAGGAGTGCTGAATTCATCTCAGATAAAAAACGTATTGTCGTTTTTGCTCTTATTGCTCTATGTTGTTCATTATTGAGAAATAATGCGTTTGTGGCTATTCTGATCGCGATTGCGCTTTTACTGTGTATAAAGCAAATTCGTAAAACAGTGTTAATTCTTTTTGCATCGATCTTGGTTTCGTTTTGTTTTGTTTCGGGACCTATTTATTCTCTTGTTGGCATCCAGCCTACGCATTTTGCAGAAAGCATGTCAGTTCCTCTGCAACAAGTAGGAAGAGTGGTGGCAGAAAAGGGAGTGGTAACGGATGAACAGCAGCAATTTCTTAATGAAATAATGCCTTACGAGCAATGGCCAGAAAAATACAATCCAGACTCTCCTAATAGTATTAAATTTGCAAGTGATTTTGACGACACCTTTTTGGAAAAGAACAAGGTTGATTTTATTGTTTGTTGGGTCCAGATTGGTCTGCAAAATCCGGGAATCTATTTTAGAGCATGGTGCGCACAAACGTTGCCTTTTTGGAGTATGACCGGTACCACATGGTATGTGGTACCCCCTGGATATACAATCGATTCCACGCAAGGGTTAGTCGCGCATAATCTTGTGGGCGACATAGTAAGCTATGACGACTTTAGTTTGTATCGGGAGGCACATATTGCTGCTTTTGAGCCTCTTTATAACGTGGCAGGACTTGTGTGGCTAGCAATCTTTTCCTTTATGGTGGTGTTTTGTGACAATAAATCCAAGAGAGCGCTCATGTATCTCCCATTAGGGCTGCTGTGGATGACTTTTCTTGTTGCAACTCCTGCATCTGATTATCGTTACCTATTTGCATTTCTTCTTCTCGTGCCTTTTTTTGTATCAGTTTGTTTCTTTAATGTTGCGATTCCCGAGTCTCCCAAATGTATGAGGTATAACACTAGGTTGGGGTAGCCTTTCGCACGGCAAGTTCGCAGCGTCCTGCAATCTCGTAAGCTCGTTAGAGCCTGAAAGGTATAATGAGATGTTGGCCTACGGGTATTTCTGGGATAGAAATACTTAGAGCGCTCGTATAAAGATCTCAGTAAGAAAGCGAGGTGAACATGGACTGGATTGAGTATGGCACGCTTTTTGTCGTCGCAATTCTAGTTACCATGGCACTCATCCCGCTTACGAAACGACTTGCTGTTAAGCTTGATGCTATTGATTACCCCAGCGCGCGTCGCGTGAATATGCTCCCGATTCCTCGACTCGGGGGCGTTGCTATGTTTGGTGGCATTCTTGCTGCGATTGCTATTTTGGTCATTGGTATCAACTGGTGGGGATGGGAACCGCTGGTTGCAGAGCCAGGTGAGGCGCCCGTCAATTATTGGGGACTTTTTGGTGCGTTTCTAGCCATTTTCATCACTGGTTTTATTGATGATTTGCGTACGCTTTCTCCTAAGGCTAAGCTGCTTGGTCAGACTATTGCGGCCATTATCGCAGTTGTCTCAGGTGTGCTCTTTTCAAGCATTCATAACCCGTTTGGTTCTGGTTATATTGAGTTTGGTATTTGGGCGTATCCCATTACGGTGTTCTATCTGGTAGCGTTTGCTAATATTATTAATCTTATCGATGGACTCGATGGTCTTGCTGCAGGTATTACTGTTATTACGGCAGCAACTATCTTTGCGTTTTCCATTATTACGGGCCGGCCCGATGCTGCTGTGTTGAGCATCATTATTATTGCGGTGTGCGTAGGGTTCTTGCGTTACAATTTCTATCCGGCATCTATCTTCATGGGAGATTCCGGAGCGCTCATGTTAGGCTTTGCGCTTGGTGTGATATCGCTTTTTGCCGTCGCGCGTTCTGCGCTCTTTATCTCACTCCTTGTTCCCATTTTGGCGGCTGGCGTACCTATTATTGATACTGCGTTTGCCATCATCAGACGCCTTTTGAATCATAGGCCTATCGATGAGGCCGACAAGGGTCATATCCATCACCAGCTTCTACGTGCAGGATTTTCTCAACGAACCACGGTTTTGATCATGTGGGGCTGGACGTTTGCCTTGGCACTGTGTGCGGTTCTTATTACCGTGATGGAACCGGTGTACAGAATTCCCATCGTCATATTTATTGTGGTGCTTTCTGGCTTTCTTATCATTAAGCTTAATCTGCTGGGACTTGCTTTGGCGCACCACTATACGCCGCGTCATAGGCATCGTAAAAATCGCGATGGGGCCGATGGGGCTGCCGCATCAGGTGGGGTAGAGGGGTCTGCTGCATCGAGCGTGGCAAACGCCACCTCAAGTGAGGATATTGACGTGAGTGAGAATGCTGCTTTTGGCACGACTGCTTTAGATACGAGCGCAGCGAGTCAAAAGAGCAAAAGAGCATAAGAATAAAGTGAAGCCACTTTATTCCGAGACTTGTTCTGGAGGATCTTAAAGGACAGAAATCTTATAGAGCGTTAATCCCATCGCAGATACGCTTATAGCCAGTTACGACATAATCGATCATATCTTGAGGAACTTCAGCAGTATGTGTAGCACGAACATATTCGCAAACATCTGATGCACGAGAAGACAGTTCAGTAAATCCTAAATTGCCAGCGGATCCCTTAATGGCGTGACTAGTGCGCTCAAGAGCGTCTGCGTCTTGTGCAGCAAAAGCCTCAAGCATACGATCTACCGTATCGCCCTGGGTAAAAAGATGGAGCATCTTTTCAAGAAACTCCACATTACCACCAAAGCGATCAAGGGTATCGTCTAAGTCGATACCCAGCGCTATCAATTGTTCAGAACTTGCCATGGTTGCGTCCTTTGTTTTGCTTGCATGTGCTTGCAGCCGTGAGCATACACGTGCAAACATCAGTGCCCGATTAGTGCTCCACCATCCCCGCGTAATACGCGGCCGAGTTCGGATGGGCTAGAGCGTCATTGGGAATTATAGTCTTAGTGCGCACAGAGGCATGAATGACTGAATGCGTGTAACTATTCTGTTGAAAGAAAGCCATCGTATAGAAAGATTATGAGATTGTCGCATTGTGCGTGGCAGCGTTTAATGGCGCTTAGGCTTCTGCATAGGCCACGGCAAGTTCGCCCGCAATAATATTGAGCGATTCTGTTTGATATAAAATAACGCCTTCACCTTTGGCAAGAATTGTCTCAAGAGTGTTGCCAAAGGGGTCAGTTATCGTACCAAGTACTTGATTGGGATAAACTGACGTACCTGTTTTGCAACGTGGTGACCAGATTCCTGTAACGTGTGCTATATCAAAATGCTGTGTTGCCAAAATCTGCTGTGCGTCAGCATAGGTATCAAATACTCCATGCATGCAGCCAAGCTTGCGCAACACATTAGTCACATCAGCTTTGAAGTTATCAACATCATTGCGCTCGCATAGCCCCATACCGCCTCGTTCAATTAAGACACTAGGGATTCCTGCTTTACACGCTTCAGAGTAAGCCGCTCCGCCATGATAGCCAAAAAAAGGAACGAGATAAGGAACTTTGACACAGGTAGCCATTTCTTGCGATTGGGTGCATGTTTGCTGATATTCAAAATCTGCGCCATCAAAAGCAGCGCAGAAATAGGCATGAGGAATGAGGGATTCATACGAATCGCCCGAATGGAGGTCGATATAATAGTCGGCGGTTTCAATGAGGGAGAAAAGTGCATAAGCAAGTCGCTCATCAGCACTTCCATCTGGATTGCCAGGGAAGATGCGGTTGAGATTCTGATCGCTTCCGGTAGAAGTGTAGGGACCTGGAACCATGGAGTTACTGCGTCGCCAAAAGCCGGCAGCATTAGCCATAGCTACAATGATAACTGTGCCTGTTATGGTAGAGAAATCTAGGTCATATGAAAGTTCAAGTGCTGCCTTGATGCCAGGATATTCTGCTGCATGAACGCCAGCGGTGATGACTACCGTAGGGCCTGGTTGGGAACCGCGAATGATAGCAAGAGGGAACCAAAGATCAGTTCCTTCAATCATGACGGTATAGCCGTGACGACGGTTAGCCTCAAGCTTACTTAGTTTTGCAAAATTTTCTTTATTGCCATAAAAGATGCGACTGGTATGTTTAGCAAACAAAAATTCAGGTTCATGAGGGAAATGAGTATCCTCAAAAGGGGGAAGCTTAATAATGACGGGCTTTTCTTTTTTATCTGCCATAGTGGATAGGTGTCCCTTTAATCTCTTACAATGCGTTACTTTTATCTTTTGTAATAGCGCCAGGTCGTATTGTGCGGTAGTGCACGACACGATACGATGCTGCAGTGTGGTAATGCGCTGCACTACCACACTGTACTGTGCAGTATTACGCGACATCACACAACATCAAAAAGTCTAGCACTCTTGCCTAGTATTCTTGAAAAACAAATATAGTTTGATGTCTCTGGCATGTAAGCACTATATAAGCGCTACTCATCTTTAGCTGCACTTTATACCTTATATAGTGAGTAAGCGTGATAGTGAGTGAGCGTGCGTGAATCTAATTTGAGCTATCTTCATCGGAGAAGAGACTGGAGGAGCAGGAAGGAAGAAAAGAAGGAGAGACGTTGGGCTCCATATTTGCAAGATCAGCTAATGTGATGCCTGACATATAGTCGATTACCACATCTTGTAATCCAGACCAAAAATCAAGGGTCTCGCAGGTTTCTTTGCGTGGGCAGAGATTCTTCTGGTTGAGAAGGCAGGCGACAGGGGCAAGGTTCCCCTCAGCTGCTGAAACGATATCAGCAGCAGTTATATGACTGGCATCTTTCCCTAATAAATATCCACCATGCGGACCACGGATGCTTTTTAGAAGGCCTGATGAGACCATGGGGCTTGCCAGTTGTTCAAGATACTTAATAGAAATTTGCTGACGTTGGGAAACCTCCCGTAATGATGATCGCGTTTCAGGACCCTGCTTGGCAATGTCAATCATCATGCGAAGTGCGTAACGTCCTTTTGTTGAAACCATAAGTAAGCCTGTCTGTCTAACTACTCCATGATGCTGCGGCAAAAAGGATACATACTGCGCAATTGCTTTGTGATCTATCCTTTCTTACGACAAAGAACATCACGTACTGCTATGGCCAAGTTAGACAACCGAGTTAGACAAAGTTAGATAACCGAGTCAGGCAAGGCAATTTCATAATCGTAAGCGTCTAGCGGTAAGATTGTCACATGCCTATCCCTGTTTTGCTACAAAAGAATGCGTCCGTCATGTAATCAACACATGATAATTCCCACTTGATGATTAATCTACAAATCCAACGCATATTGCTATGAGAAAACAAAGGTGCTCTTGCGGCCGCTCCTGTATAATGGAGAGCCAGTGTAGAACAAAGCAAAAATGAAAATAGTACAAAAACGTATGTAAATGGTAGTGCGATACGTCAATATAAAGGTAAAGTTGGGAGCGCTCATGCAAGACTACAAAAAAGAGTTTATTGAATTCATGGTTGAGAGCCAGGTGCTCAAGTTTGGTGAATTTACTCTCAAGTCAGGACGCAAAAGCCCCTTCTTTATGAACGCTGGTGCTTATGTAACAGGCCAGCAACTCCATCGTCTAGGTTTATATTATGCGCAAGCCATTCATGACAAGTTTGGCCTGGACTTTGATGTGGTTTTTGGTCCAGCTTATAAGGGTATTCCTTTGTCTGTGGTAACGACGATGGCGCTTGAAGAGCTCTATGGTAAAGAAGCACGTTATTGCTCTAACCGTAAAGAAATAAAAGATCATGGCGACACGGGTATTTTACTCGGATCTGATCTTCATGATGGGGATCGCGTCATTATGGTTGAGGATGTCACCACATCAGGAAAATCCATTGAGGAGACTTATCCGCTTATTAAGGCGCAGGCTAATGTAGAAGTTGTGGGATTGATGGTGTCGTTAAATCGATGTGAAGTGGGTAAGGGCGGCAGCAAATGCGCGCTCGATGAGGTAAGTGACCTGTATGGTTTTCCTACCGCGTCGATTGTTGATATGCATGAGGTCGAGGAATATCTCTACAACAAACCTTGTCAGGGCAAGGTTGTTATTGATGATGCAATTAAGCAAGCACTTGATGAATACTATGCACTCTATGGCGCTCAAGCATAAGGAGAAAATGGTGGAGCAAGCTAACCCTCAAGCAATTTCTGGATCAACACGACTAATCGGTTTAATTGGATCTCCGGTGCGCTACTCCGGGTCTCCTGCAGTGCATAATGCATCATTTGAAGAACAAGGGCTTAATTATCGCTATGTTGCATTCGATGTGACCCCTGTTAATTTGCTCGATGTTGTACGTGGTATGAAAGCGATGGGTTTTCTTGGCTATAACGTCACAGCTCCTTGCAAGACCTTTATTGTGCCTTATCTCGATGAAATTTCTGAGGTTGCTGAACTTTCTGGAGCAGTTAATACGGTAGTTATTCAAAATGGTCGATCGCTTGGTGATAACGCTGATGGTGCGTCCTTTATGCGCACTCTCGTACTTCATGGTATCAATATTCGTGGTAAGAAGATTACCGTGCTGGGTGCAGGTGGTACAGCTGCATCGCTTATAACGCAAGCCGCTCTTGATGGAGTTGCTGAGATTGACATCTTTAATCGTATTGATGAATTCTATCCGCAGGCAAAGGACCTCATTGACCGATTGCGGGAGCGTACTGATGCCAAGATTGCTCTTTATAATCTTGCTGACGCACAGGCGTTGAAGCGGTCTTTGGCTGAGTCTGTGCTTGTTGTGAATGCGACTAGCGTTGGTTCCCCTAATGAGCCGGGATGCTTGCTTACTGAGGATATGATGACGCCAGAGCTGATTGTTTCAGATATGGTGTATGTGCCGCGTGAAACTGAGCTTATCAAGCTCGCCAAGGCGCATGGCAATAAAGTACTTAATGGTGTTGATGTGTTTTTGCAGCAAGCTGCCATGGGTGAACGTTTGTGGATTGGCTGTGAAATGCCTCTTGATTACATCAAGGAGCAATTCTATCCCGAAGATTAAAAAGAAAACCGACATAAGCATGGAGCTGATGTCGGTTTAGAAAATCAACTGGCGGAGGAGGTAGGATTCGAACCCACGGACCCTCTCGGGTCAACGGTTTTCAAGACCGCCGCATTCGTCCACTCTGCCACTCCTCCGAGTGCTCACCTAGAATACCATAAATGCGACCAGCATGGGGAAAGTTTTCTTCAATCATGCAACAAACACGACCAACAGGTACGCTATAGTAGACGATACGGCGCCTAGCATTGCGTTTTGTCAATGCATAGCAATAACGCTAAAAACACAAAACTCTGTGTTTAGGCTATGCGGATGCACGCTATTAACTGATATAGATGACTGATATAGGTGACGTTTATCGTTTGCGTTAAGGATGTCGCTCAGTGCACGATGATACAACGACATATAAAACGACCAGCATGCTGTCTTTGGCAACAGATCTTACTTTCATGCAACTCGCTCTTGAAGAAGCGCGCCAAGCTGAGCAAGAGAATGAGGTTCCCATTGGTGCAGTTGTGGTATATGAGGGTCGCGTGATTGCACGTGCGCATAACAGGCGTGAGACGGATAGAGACCCTAAAGCGCATGCAGAATTTCTTGCAATGGAGGAAGCGTCTCGTGTGCTTGATGCATGGCGTCTGACAGGATGTACGGTGTATGTAACGCTTGAGCCATGCATTATGTGTGCGGGTCTGATGCACCAAGCACGAATATCTCGATGTGTTTACGCTGCGGCAGATCCCAAGGCGGGTGCATGTGGAAGCTTGTATCATATACACAATGATGGTCGACTTAACCATTCATTTGAAATTACAGCAGGCGTTTTGGCAGAGGAGTCGGCAACGCTTTTACAAAACTTTTTTGCGCGTCGTCGTGCTGAAAGAAAAAAAGAGAAGCGTGAAGCTGCTGCATTGGGAACAGGTGCGACTGACTTATCTGTTGTGTCTCTACCTGCCACTGATGTATCCGCTTATGCATCTACGGATGCATCCGCTTTATGACAGAACGCCTGTTGAGAAAGCCTAATTTTAGGAGGGAATGTCCGTGAATTACGTAAAGCTTTTTGCTCCTGCTAAGATAAATCTTGTTCTTGCCGTGGGGCAAAAGCAGTCTGATGGTTACCATAAAGTTGATACGATTATGCATGCCCTTGCATTACACGACAGTCTTACCATGCGTCGTTTTGATGAGGAAGAAGGTGGCCTTTCCCTTCACTTGGTGACTGAGTCAAAAGAGGGTGTAGAGCTCAATGTCCCCGTTGCAGACAACCTGGTTCATCAGGCTATAACAGCGCTTGCACAGGCTATCAATCGTAAGGCGCATGAACGCATCGACATTACACTTACTAAGACCATTCCAACGCAGGCAGGTCTTGGAGGCGGGTCATCGGATGCGGCTGCCGCTCTTTTAGGTGCTGCAACGCTTTGGGATATAGATCCACATGATCCGCGTCTTGCTGAGGTTGCACAAACGCTTGGCGCTGATGTGCCATTTTTCTTGACTGGCGGGTGTGCTTATTTGATTAATCGTGGCGATGAGGTTGAGCATACTCTTGAGTCTGCTAAAAATTTTGTGACGTTGATTCGACCTGAAGGAGGCGTTTCGACACCAGCTGCATATGCGGCCTTCGATGAAAATCCTGCTTTTGCCACGTCTGATGAGCTCAAAAAGTTCCAAGAAGCAACGGCAGCTAAGCAGCTTACGTGCTTCAATAATCTTACTCAAGCTGCGCAAGATGTTCTTCCTGAATTAGGAGCATTGTATGCTTGGGCGCAAGAGCAGATTGCAGAGGGTCGTGCTGTCGATGGGGTTTTGTGTGGTAGCGGAGCTGCCTATGCGCTTCTGGTCGACAATTACGATGCTGCGGTCGCCTTATCTATTGCTGCTAAAAAGCAGGGTTGGGCTACGCGCGTTACTTCGCTCGCTTCAGTGGGTGCTTCCATTGTTGAAGCTTACTAAGCCTGCCTCACAATATTCACGGAAAGACTTACAGAAACATATATAAAACATTCATGTAAACGGTGTTCATACACATAGTATTCATGCAAAGTTAGGCAAGGGTTCATGCGAACATCCATGCAAAATGATGGGAGAGAGTAATGGAGATAGTCGTTGTTATTGTGGTGATTTTGATCATCCTAGCCCTCATCGCAATATGGCTTTACAACAATTTAGTGCAGCTGCGTAATCGCGTTGACAATGCATGGTCGCAAATTGACGTGCAGTTACAGCGTCGTCTCGATTTAATTCCTAATCTTGTTGAGACAGTTAAAGGGTATGCGGCACATGAGTCCAATACGCTGACCGCAGTCACACAGGCACGTACGGCGGTTATGAGTGCGCCTACACCCGAAGCTAAAATGCAGGCCGACAACATGCTTACCAACACGCTTCGCAGTCTGTTTGCGGTGTCGGAGGCGTATCCCAATTTGAAGGCTGATGCTAACTTCCGTCAGCTTCAATCTGAGATTACTGGGACTGAAGACAAAATTAGTTATATGCGTCAAAGTTACAACGATTGCGTTATGGCTTATAACAATGCAATTCAGACCTTTCCTGGTGTGATTCTTGCGGGTCCCTTTGGCTTTACTAAGCGCGATATGTTTGATGCCAATATTGCTGCATCAGCTGCTCCTGTGGTGAATTTTGGACAAACACCAACGATGGGGGTGCCTGATGTTAATACTGCATCAGCTCCTGTTGCAGTGCCAAATACTCCTTCAATTCAGCAATCACCTCAACCTCCACAACCGGAGACTCAGCCTGGTCAGCCTCAGCAGCCACCTCAATCGGGAGGCCAGTCTGGCCAGCAGTTGCCACCTCAGCCTCCACAACCTCCTCAACACTAAATTCAACAGGAGCTTGTATCTATGATTGAAGCACTTTGTGTGGGAGCGGGAGGATTTGTCGGAGCAATTTGCCGATACCTTATTGGCATTGCTTTTGCCTCACATATCTACAACGGAATCTTTCCGCTCTCAACACTTTGCATTAACTTCATCGGCTCATTTTTAATTGGTCTTTTCTCCGTGTGTATTCCTGCGCTTAGCCCACAAAACCCGCGTCCGCTTCTGTTTCTTTCAACAGGACTCTTGGGTGGCTTCACGACGTTCTCAACGTTTTCTCTTGAATCGGTTGGGTTGCTTGAATCAGGAGAATTTGGTGTGGCGATAGGGTATATGGTTCTCTCGGTTGTCATTTGCGTCGCAGGTGCCTTTGCAGGACGCATGTTGGGCAATCTTTTGTGTGCTCAAAGTTAGGTTAAAGGTATCGCACATTAGAAAGAGCATGATTCGAAACGAAATTTTTTGATAAGAAATGGACTAAGTGATGATTTTAGTGAACAACTTACTTATCCATTCGAATTCAAGAGGATTGAGAAAGTCAAAATGGCTTGTAAAAAAATTTGACTTTACACCACAATATTTAGTAGTCTAATGACAGTGAAACGGCTCTGTGTACTCTAAGTGAGGCAGGGACTAGAAAGGTCGCTAGTTATTGGCTAGCGGCCTTTTGAATTATTAGGGGAATTGATGCCAAAGGACTTTAAAACATATGATGAGCTAATAACCCTACTGGAATCACGGAATGTAATGACTAATGAGCATACAAAAGTGCAGCTTATGCGAGAGAGTTATTACGCAATTGTGAATGGTTATAAAGACCCATTTCTTGATACTAAAGCGATGGAAAAACTCATGATGATATATACCTTGAAGGAACGGAATTTGAGTGGATTTATTCTCTATTTTCATTTGATCGAGAACTAAGGTCGATTACATTTAAGTACCTTACAAGAGCTGAAGCAACTATGAAGAATTCCGTAATGTATGCTTTTTGTGATGTGTATCCAGATCCCAATGCATACCTTGATAGGTCTTCTTACGTTGATCCAAAAGATATGCTTGTAGCAAAGGGGTACAAGGGAAATAAAAACCTGCTTTATCAAAAAAATCTGACAACTCTCATGAAAATTCTTAATTCAAAAGTTGGAAGCAAGGGTAAGCCATTCACAAGACACTATATGGATGCATATGGCTTTGTTCCGCTTTGGGTTTTGCAAAATGATCTAACATTTGGCAATATTTCAAATTTTTATCAACTCCAAAAGCGTAGTATTCAAAACCATACATGTAAGTTAATCCTCAAAGCAAAAGAAGCACCAAATGATGAAAGATTAACACCTGACCAATTGCTAAGAATATTTTCTGTACTGGTTGATTTTCGTAATATATGCGCTCATGATGAGCGTCTTTATTGTGCCAAGGTAGGGCGGTCTCGGGACACGGATTTTTCACGGATGGTATTTCATTTGGCTCATATTCTGCCAATGCAAGAAATAGAGCAATTCATCAATGAAATCTCTGCTTTGTTTATACGTCATCAAGAAAATTTGCATGTTGTAACGGCTCAATCACTGCTGCAAGGAATGGGGTTTAGTATTTCCGATTAATTTCTTAAATACTGATGACTGAACATATTTGTACGTCAGTATAAAGCGTGCACATGCCTTATGTTTTATTCAACAAATTGTAAGAATCATGGCTTCGCAGGGTGGGAACTTGCTCAAACGTACCAATTTGAGCGAACAATATCGAACGATATCAAACGATAGCAAATAAAAAACCCGCTTTGACCTGGCAAAACGGGTTGAAAATTCTGGCGGAGAGCTGGGGATTCGAACCCCAGATACCCTTGTGGGGTATACTCGCTTAGCAGGCGAGCACCTTCGGCCTCTCGGTCAGCTCTCCAAAAATGGCGCAATAATCGTTAAAATTAGTTGCGACTTGAAATCATAGCGGGTCACACGATTATTTTCAAGGAGGAGATCGCGTGCAGCCTCACTCATTTAATAATAATTCAGATTTTTCTCATCAACGGCTAGAAATGGGTGAGCAAACTGCGAATGCGGTTTATACAGCTCACATGCCCTCTCGAACATCGGTGCGTCATACCACCACGGTCATTTTTGTGTTTATGTGCTTGTTGCTGACGGTAGTCGCTTTAAGTGCGCTTACTGCAGCTCCCGAAAAAGCATATGCAAAGTCTTACGATATGCCCCGTGTTGATATGACGGCGGATATTCAAGCTAATGGCAATTTGGACGTTACTGAGGCGCGTACGTTTGATTTCGACGGATCGTTTACGTGCGTGTGGTGGAATTTAAACAACTTGCCGTATGGCGCATCGCTTGATGTGCAGGGAGTAAGCCTTATGCAAAACGGCAAAACTACTAAGCTCAATCCGGTGGCATTCAACCTTGAATGGCGCGAAGATGGTGGCCCGGGTACAACTGCATATTCAGTCGACATTGCACAAAAAACGGTGTATCTCTTTGGTGATTTTGACGATGAGTCAATTACGGCCACAATCGAATACACTATTGTGGATGGCGTGCAGCGCTATGCTGATCAAGGTGAGCTTTACTGGCAGTTTGTCGGTGCGCCGTGGGCCGAAGACTCTGATAATGTGACGCTTACGGTTAATCTTCCTGTGCCGAGGGAAGGATCGAATGGAGCTGGCGCATCTGATGAGACAGGCACTACTGATGCGTCAGTTGATAACGTTGCATCAGTTATTGCAGGAGAAACGGTTCGTGCCTGGGGTCATGGTCCTCTTGATGCAACGGTGAGTATTGATGAAGCAACCGGTTCAGTAATTTATAGTGTCCCATCGGTTCAGTCAGGACAATTTGCTGAGGCACGCATTCTCTTTCCGGCAAGTTGGCTATCTGCTGTTAAAGGAACGGATGTTAACGCGCATCCTAACGAGCAGCGTCTCGAGCAGGCATTGACTGATGAACAGCGGTGGTCGGATCAAGCAAATGCGGCTCGAATGGGGCAACTGATTACGTTGTGTGTTGCGCTCCTTATTGGAGTTATCGCACTTATTTGGGGATTTTGGACGTTCCGCAAGTATGGTAAGGAACTCAAGCCTACCTTTACGGATAAATATTGGCGCGATGAGCCCGTGCCCGGTGTTCATCCTGCCGTTATAGGTAGATTGATTCGCTTTGACGCGGAAAGCTCTGATGATTTTGTTACCACTATTATGCGCCTTGTTGATTTAGGTGCGATTCATCTCAATCTCGGATCTTACGATGTTGCAGGATTCCGTGGCCCTAAGCAGGTGTCAGATTATTATCTTACTCGCATGCGGGATGCAGAGTATAAGCTTTCATCAAGTATTGATCGCAAAGCAATGGAGATTCTGTTCGATAAAGTTGGCGCGGGTCGTGAACAGATATGGCTTTCAGAGATCAAGACGTATGCCGAAGCACATCCTGAAGCATTTCAGGTGGCGTTGGCAGAATGGCAGGGCTTGGTTGAGTCGCATACCATGAACCAGCATTTCTTTGAGACGTATTCAAAAACCAAGCGTTTCCAAATGATGGGAGTAGCAGCGCTTCTCTTCTTTGTTGGTGTATTTGCGGGTGTAATGACTGATTCAATTTTGTCGGTTATCGTTTCTGTAGTGGTGGCAATAATCCTGTTTATTGTGAGCTTCTTTATGGAGCGTCGAACTCAAAAAGGTGCCGATGATTACGCCAAGGCTATGGCTCTTAAGCGCTGGTTGGAAGACTTTACAGCGCTCGACGAACGCCCACCGCAAGATATTAAGGTGTGGGGCGTATTTATGGTGTATGCACATTTATTTGGCATTGCTGACAAGGTATTAAAAGAACTCAGAGATACTATGCCGCAACTCTTTGATGATCAAGCTCAGGTGGCATACTATGGTTATAGCTACGTGCCTTGGTGGGTTGTTTATTCATCAAGTTGGAACAACGGCGTAGGTTTTGGTGGCGCAATGACTACGTCAGTAACGGATTCAATCCAAGCAGTACAGTCGGCCCTTTCTGGTGATAGCTCCTCCGGCTTCGGTGGAGGAGGCGGCTTCTCCATGGGCGGCGGTGGCGGCTTCGGTGGAGGAGGCGGCGGTGCCCGATAATATCAGCGGACCTCGTACCAATCTTGTGCTGATTGGTATGCCGGGTGCAGGTAAATCCACGCTTGGTGTTGTACTCGCAAAAATCTTGGGGTTAGAGTTTGAAGATACGGATCTTACTATTCAGAATCAGTGTGGCAAAACGCTTCCGGTACTGATTGATGAGCATGGTCCAGAAGGATTTCTTCAGATTGAAAACGATATTCTCAAGACTGTTGAAGCAAGCCAAACGGTGATTTCAACGGGTGGTTCTGCGGTGTATTCGACAGAGGCCATGGAGCACTTGCGATCGATTGGACTTATCGTCTACTTGCGTGTTGCTTTGGATGAACTCGAGCAACGCCTTGGAGGCTTGCATGAGCGTGGTGTTGTCATGAAAGAAGGAATGGGTATGGAGCTTTCTGCCATTTATGATGAACGCATTCCGCTGTATGAACACTATGCAGAACTTACGATAGATGTCGATGGGAAAACGGTACGTGAATCAGCGTCTGAGCTGACCGAAAAACTACGTGAGCTACAGCGCGCATATGTCCTTGGTTCCTAAAAAAGAGCTAAAAGATGGGGCAGTACGCTGTTCATGCCAATAACGCATGCAAGTGCAACTACAAGATAAAGCGTCCCGAGTATATCAACCTTTGTGCAGTGCAACTCTTTAAGACGGGTACGACCTTCACCCCCGTGATAGCAGCGTGCATCCATTGCCAAAGAGAGTGTTTCGGCGTGTCGGAATGCGCTTGCAAACAGCGGAACTAAAAGTGATGTCACCAACGATAAATATCCGCGTGGGGATGTGGAAAGCGCGGCTCCGCGGCTGATTTGTGCGCGATGGATGGTTTGAAGCTCTTGGGCAAATTGCGGTAAAAAGCGCAAAGCAATACCCATAATCATAGCGAGTTCATGGATAGGTACGCCAATGCGTTTGAGAGGATTGAGCAACTGTTCG
>CAJMOJ010000014.1 GCA_905215035.1 uncultured bacterium | reverse complement strand
AGAAGCCCGAGGCCCTTGTTGGCTTGAGGAGGATGCATGGTAACTAAAAAAAAGAAGGCAGAAAAAATACGCGCTCGCAATGAACGCGCCAATAAAGAGATGAAGGCAAAAAAAGCAGCCGAACGCGGTGAAGAGATAGAAGAGATTGTTGAGGAAGAAGTTGTAGAAGAACCTCAAGAGGAAGAAGAATTTGTTCCCAAATGTCATACTATCTCTGAAATTGTTGTAGCTGTCGTATCATGTGCTTGCGTATTTGTTTCGCCTTTTATTACGCTTGTTGGCGGCAGTATTGTCCTTGGTCTTCACAACATGGACAAGCAAGATTATGGTGAAGATTATCCTCCCAAATGGCCACGTACACTCGGTATTGCCGTTATTGGTGTTGCTATTTTGGGATGGGTGTTCATGCTTATTTAATGCGTCAGCTGTCTATGTATCAGTTGCGCAATTACCTCGTTTGAAAGAGGAGGATTACTATGAGTGAAGAAAATAACAATCTCCAACAAAATAGTGATGAATCACAGGTGGATGCATCACCAGATTTGAACCAAAATTCTGCTGCTGAGGCAGCTCAGGTATTTGAAGAAGCACCTTCGGCTCCTGCTATTCCTGAACCTCCCGCTCCTGTGTCATCTGCGCCGTCTGCGACTGCTGCTTCCGCAGAGTCCACATCAGTAGATTCTTCAGCACAAAGTACGCCTGTTCCGCCGGCACCCGTACCTCCTGCTCCGGTGCCACCTGCTCCTATTCCGCCGGCACCCGTACCTCCTGCTCCGGTGCCACCTGCTCCTATTCCGCCGGCACCCGTACCTCCTACGACCACAGAAGCACCAGCGTCTCCATCGGGGCAACCTTCTCAACAAACATTCCAACCACAAGGATCGCAGCAAAGCGCTTATCAAACCTATCGTGGAAGTGGATATCAACAGACGCAACCTGGGCAAAATCCTTACGCTCAACCTAGCCAGGCTGTTCCACCGCAACCAGGCGCTCCTATGCAGCAGCCTAATCAGCCTTATTATGGCCAGCAACCTGGCATGCCCTATCCGCCTGCAGCGCCCAAGAATCATCAAACCATGGTCACGGTGTGCGGTATTCTCTCCATTGTTGCTGCGCTTCTGTCACCATTGGTTGCGTTTATTCTTGGCGCTGTTGCATTGGTGTACGGCAATAAAGACAAGAAAGCGTTTGGACCCAACGGGTATTCCAAAGCAGGATATATTTGTGCCATTGTAGGTATTGCTCTTGGTCTTGTGGTATGGCTTGGCAGTGTGGCGTTGATGATCGGTAGCGGCTATTATTACTAATGCATAGCGGGTTAGTACACTATGCAGCATACATCAACAATAATGTCGGCACCTTATGTAAGTAAGGTGCCGATTTTTGTTGCCGGTAACTCTGCAAAAGGAATGAACGCTTCAGGCTGTTCAGGATGCTCTGATAAAAACAGTTCCATCCAAACCATGTCAAACCACCGACCAAATTTGTAGCCACATTGGTTAAATCGTGCACATGGTTTAAACCCAAGACGTTCATGAAAACGAACGCTGGTGTGGTCGAGGTGAGCGTCCTCATCTTCGTGATAGGCGATACAAGCGTTAGCGTTGTAGACATGTTGGGCGCTTAAGAGAGCAAACAGGCGCTCATAGAGGGAACGACCAATACCATATCCTTTATGCACGCGCGAAACATAGATCGATGTCTCAATGGAGTGTATGTAGGCAATGCGAGGACGAAATGCTGAAGCGTAGGCGTATCCAACAACCTCATTGTCAAGCTCAGCAACAAGATAGGGGTAACGCGCGAGTGTGGAAGTGATGCGTTGAGCCAACTCTGTCACACTAGGAACATCGTATTCAAAAGTGATTGCCGTTTCTCTAACATAGGGCGCGTAGATACGCTGGATAGCAGGAGCATCCTCGGGTGTTGCAATGCGTATGGTGAGGTGTTCGTTCATGCGCTCAAGTCTATCAGATTCTAGGGCATCGCATGACTAGGTAATGTCAACAGTCCTAGCTTTGACCCCTTTTGGAGCACATGCCTAGTAGCTTTCAGGAATGACATGGTATACTGCAGCTACTTTATTCAAGTAAAGTGGAGATAGGGCAATGGAAGCAGCTAAGATAAGCTCTATTGCTTGTAGTACAAGAAAGCATGAGGTTGTTTATGAAAAAGAAGCTCTTGTTATTGTTGAGTGTTGCATGTGTTTGTTGCTTGAGCGCTGCACTTTTGGTTGGTTGCGGCAACAATGATGATAGTAATACTCAGCAGGCTGAGGGTAGTTATTTAGGCGATGACGAGAAGTTTGTTGTTGGTTTTGACGAGAACTTCCCTCCTTTTGGTTATCGCGGTGATGATGGCGAATATACTGGTTTTGATCTTGAGTTGGCTCAAGAAGTTGCAAAGCGTAATGGCTGGGAGTACGAGCCAATGGCAATTGATTGGGACACTAAGGATGCTCAGATCGATTCCGGTACTATTGATGTTATCTGGAATGGCTTTACTAAAGAAGGTCGCGAGGGTCAATTCGAGTTCACTGAACCTTACTACACTAATGATCAGGTTATCTTGACTCGTGATAATTCTGGCATTACTTCTTTTGATGATCTTGCTGGCAAGACCGTTGTAGCCCAAGTTAACTCACCTGCTTATGATCAGTTGGCTGAGGGTGGCGACTACTATGACTCTCTCGGTTCTACTTTGGGTGCCCTTGAGACAGTTCCTGATTACAATACTGCTCTTATGAATCTTGAGTCTGGTGCAGCTGATGCGGTTGCTATCGACTTGCCTGCAGCTCAGACTTTGATTAAAGATAAAGAAGGTTTTGTAATTCTCGATACTCCTGTTTCTTCTGAAACGTATGCTGTTGGTGCAAAGACAGGCAATACTGAGCTCACCAATGCTATTCAGAGTACCCTTATTGAGATGTACAACGATGGTACCGTTGAGGAGATCGCTTCTCATTATCCTGGTCAAATCACTATCGATAAATGGATTTTGAAATAGTCAATCAAGGCTATTGGTAAAACAGGTAACAAAACTGCCTAGACCATAGGTTGCGTGCGAGCGGCGTCTTTTAAGGGGTGATGCTGTTCGCACGCTTTTCATTGTATGAGTATTCTTTTTTTGGCGATGGGTACGCGATGTATCGTAGGCATCATCGCCAAGATTTACACTACTAGGAGAGGATCATGGAGTTCACAACCATGCTAGGTCTGCTTTCGGAGGGCTTTTTAGTCACGTTGCAGATCTTCTTCTTCACGCTTTTGGGTGCGTTGCCTTTAGGCGTGCTTGTAGCGCTTGGACGCATGAGTAAAATTAAGCCGATTTCTTGGATTTTTAGAATTTATATCTCTATCATGCGCGGTACTCCATTAATGCTTCAGTTGATGTTTATCTTTTTTGCGCCCTTTTATATTTTTGGTGTACAGCTTTCTATGGACTGGAAAATGGGAGCGTGTCTTGTTGCATTTATCATGAATTATGCAGCTTACTTTGCTGAGATTTATCGTTCCGGTATTCAGTCAATTCCACATGGTCAGTATGAAGCGGCTGAGATTTTGGGTCTCACCAAGGCGCAGACGTTTATTCGCATTATTTTCCCTCAGGTATTTAAACGCATCGTACCTGCATTAGGAAACGAAATTATTGTATTAGTTAAAGACACTTCTCTTGCCTTTACCATTGGCGTTGCAGAGATGTTTACTACGGCACGCGCAATTGTCTCTTCACAAGGGGCTTTGACGGCATTTGTAGTTGCGGCAATATTCTATTGGGTCTTTACCTTTATTGTTGAATTTGTCATTGCGCGCATCGAGAAGCGTTTGGGCTACTACCATGACTAAAAGGCTAAAGGATGTGATGTACGTATGACTGATGCTGTAGAAAAGATTACTGATACTAAGGCCTGTACTGCCGACACTAAGGTAGACGCAACTGATGCTGAGACAAGCACCGCGTTAAATGCCGAACAAGGAAAAACAAGTCATGTTCTTACGGTGGAGTCAATCGAAAAAAGCTTTGGCGACACTATGGTATTGAAGGATATCTCCTTTGAGGTTGATCCTGGTGAAGTCGTTGCCATTATTGGTCCATCCGGTTCAGGCAAATCAACACTTTTGCGGTGTTGTACATTGCTTGAGACTTTTGAGTCGGGTACGTTGGCGTACGGTGATTTAATTGTTGCTCAAAACGACGCCTCAGGAAAAGCAAAGTACACGGGAAAAGAAACGAACAAACAAGCACGTCAACGCTTTGGTCTTGTATTTCAAAACTTTAATCTCTTTCCTCATTATTCAGTGCTGCGCAATGTTATGGAAGCGCCTGTGGTTGCGCAGAAACGTGATAAGAAAGAGACAGAAAAGCTTGCTCGTGAACTCCTTAAACAAATGGGGCTAGAGGGTAAAGAGAATAGCTATCCTTGTGAACTTTCAGGTGGACAACAGCAACGTGTTGCTATTGCGCGTGCCTTGTGCCTTCAGCCCGATATCCTTTTCTTTGATGAACCTACTAGCGCGCTTGATCCAGAACTTACGCAAGAGGTTTTGAAGGTAATCCGCTCTCTTGCAGAAGAACATATGACCATGGTTATTGTTACGCATGAGATGGCATTTGCACGCGATGTAGCTGACCGTATCATCTTTATGGACAAGGGTGTTATTGTCGAAGAGGGTCCTGCTAAGGAAGTTATTAACAATCCGCAGCATAACCGCACCAAAGCGTTCTTGAGTCGCTATACCCAAGATGAGATGGACTAGCATCCTAGCATCCATTGATTGCATGAGACCGTTTTCTCAATGCATCATCAACACAAAACAAAAAAGAACCTCCTCGCTCGTGATGAGCGAGGAGGTTTTATCATGTCAGAAGATGTTCTCAGAATTCCCAATATGCTCGGAAGCATGTGGTTAGGAATGAGCGTGACCTACGCTTCAACTTGTTTGAGTAAGCCGTAACCACCATTATCACGACGATACAAGATGTTGACTTCATTAGAGTCGCGGTCAATATAGGCAAAGAAGTCGTGACCAAGCAAATCAATCTGGATTAAAGCTTCTTCCTCGGTCAGAGGCTCAAGGGTAATTTCCTTAACGCGTACGATTTCGTCGCCACCAGAAAGCTCATCCATCAAAGCATCTAAGTCAAGCTCAGTTGCTGGTGCAGTTTTATTAACGGGAGCAGAAGCAATCTTTTTATCAATAACGCGTGTCTTGTACTTGCGCAGCTGACGTAACACCTTTGCTGATGCAACATCAATTGCGGCATACATGTTCTCTTCATGCTCTTCAACACGAATAATGTGACCGCGTGCACGCATGGTAACTTCGCAGCATGCAGGCGTTGGGTTAGCAGGATTTTTCTCAACCTCTAAAACAACATCAGCAGTTAAAGGATTAATATCCATAACCTTCATTGCGTTGCCGATCTTCTCTTCAGCATAATCGCGTAAAGCATCAGTGATTGGCATTTTGCGGCCCGTGATGGTGATGTCCATTAGTTTCACCTCTTGTGTTCGTAGGGTTACAACTATAAATTAACGATGAGATAAAGCAGACTAGAACAAGCATCCTAGCAAGTGATGTTGCCTCCCTAGTACTTGGTACGGTCTTTTTTAACCCCTCGTCAACCGTCTAAAGTAATTACTAGTGTAACGTACTTTTGTAAGAAATTCATGAAGTGGCTCTTCAAACCACGAAACCTGTATCTTTTTTGTTTATATCTGTTCAAGTATCCAAGAATGCTTCCTGTGCGTTTATTATCAGGTAGCTTTCTTATATGTTTCAAATATGTATCTAAATACTCATTTCCGCAGATTAGTGCCGTGAGTGCTATATAGTCGAAATCCTTGGAAGGGGAGTTACCTATATGAGCGAAAAAAAGCATAGTGCCGGTCCAGAGACCTTGTATATCGATGAGGTTGCACACCATCAGCGCCGCTATCTCAAGTGGGTTGATTTAACGCACTCTACAACAAAAGCCGCAGGCGTTATGTTGCTCGCCGCAATTATCGCTTTGATTGTTGCTAATACTGCTGCGCATGAATCATTTGTTGAGTTTTGGCATACGGAGATCACCATTGGATTTGGTGCTGCCACGTCTTCGATGTCTCTTGCCCATATTATCAACGATGTTTTGATGGCGTTGTTCTTCTTGTTGGTCGGCTTGGAAATCAAATACGAGATGACGGTAGGAGAACTCACTGATTTGCGTCAAGCAATTTTACCGATCGCCGCTGCGGTAGGCGGTGTACTCGCTCCGGTGGGAATTTATCTTTTCTTCAATGCTTCTAATCCCGAAACGATGGGTGGGTGGGGTGTTCCTACTGCGACTGATATCGCTTTTGCGCTTGGCATTCTTGCTTTGTTAGGCGATAGGGTTCCTTCAGGTGTGCGGGTATTCCTTTCGACTCTCGCTGTGGCAGATGATATTATTGCCATTTTGATCATTGCGATTTTTTATGGTCATAGTCCTGATTTGCTGTGGTTGCTTTTTGCTGCCGTGGTGTTTATCGCTTTGATTGCTATGAATAAGGCGCATGTATATTCATTGGTGCCCTACTTATTGCTCGGCGTGGTGTTATGGTTCTGTATTTTTAGCTCAGGAGTTCATTCAACTATTGCGGGTGTTTTGCTTGCTTTTGCTATTCCTTCTGGCACGCGTGTTAATCTTTCGAGTTATTCGGAGTGGTCGCATTCCCGTATGGCGGAAGTGCGCAAGCACTATACTCCGCATCTTCCCGTAATTGGCCAAGCAGATTATTTGGATTCAGTATCTCGTTTGGCGCGTGTTTCACTTCAGGTTATTCCGCCTGCAACACGTCTTGAACGTATGTTATATCCGTGGGTTTATTTCTGTATACTTCCGCTCTTTGCGCTTACTAATGCCGATGTTGCTTTTTTGAGCGGGGATATGGGATCGCTCTTTACGAGTCCTGTATTCTTAGGCGTTTTCTTCGGTCTCTTATTAGGTAAACCGCTCGGCATTTGTTTAATGAGCGTAATTATTGTCAAAACAAAGATTGCGAGTTTGCCCGAAAACGTTAACTGGGGTCATATTGTAGGGTCAGCGCTTTTGGGTGGTGTAGGTTTTACGATGGCAATCTTTGTTGCCAATCTTGCCTTTGTGGCACCGGCAGATATTACAGCTGCTAAGGTTGCTATTTTGGCGGCATCACTTTTTGCGGGCATTCTCGGATTTGTATTCTTGAGTATCCAGGCAAAGACTGCTGCAGATCGCAATCAACATTTTGTTCCTGCAATTCCCGAGGGCTCGAATCTGCAAACGCATGATGCTCATAATGCAGCACGCCGCGCTTATGGGGTTGAGCATGTAAGTCGTCGTGATGCAGATGCGCAAGCGGAAGAAACGCTTATGGCCCTTTCCTCTGAAGAGGAAGCGGCGGCAGCACAAGGGAGAACTGCTCAAGAAAAAGGGGTAATAGCAGAAGCAGTTGCTTCAACTCTTGTTGCTAATGCGGTTTCTGAAGAAATAAAGCGCGAGGAAAACAAGTCGTAAATATGACATTAGCCTCCTAGTTTAAGACTAGGAGGCTAATGTTTGAGAACAAATTTTTCTGCGTTGAATGCGTAGGAATTATGGAGTTATGCATAAAATGTCCTCATAATTACATACCGTAATAGATTTGTTACGTTGAGTTTGCTATTCTGTAACTCATTGATGCATATTGTGTGTTGCTGTCCTCTGTTTAAGGAGGCACTTATGATCGGGCAAAAGTACAACACTCAAAAAAGCATTCTTTCCATAATTGTTGCATGTTTGCTAGTAATAGGTTTAATGCTTCCTATTTCGACTGCGTATGCGGATCCAAGCAGTGATCCTAAAGCAGATGCGCAGCGTGCTCTTAGCGAGCTTGGCAGTATGCAAGAAGAGTTAGACGCTGCGTCTAACTTCTATTATGAAGCTCAAATACAACTTGAGGAAGCGCAGAAGCGTGTAAAAGAGGCTGAAGCTCAAATTGAAGAGCAAAATGCCAAGATTGAAGCATGCCAAACGCAATTAGGCGAGCGTGCTCGCGCTATGTATCGTAGTGGCACAACAAGTTTCTTAGATGTTTTCTTGGGCGCAACAACGTTTAAAGAATTTGCCAATAATTGGACTATTCTTGAAGGACTCAACGAAAAAGATGCTGCGCTGGTTGAGGAAGCTAAAGAGGCACGTGCTTTGGTAGAAGCCGCTAAGGCAGAGGCAGAAGCGCAGGCTAAAGTAGCAGAAGAGCAGGCCGCTGAAGCAAAACGTATTAAAGAGCAAGCAGAAGTAATTCAGGCCGAAATCATGGGCGTGTATGCTTCCTTGTCGGCTGAGGCACTTGCCGCTATGAGCGATGAAGAGGCAGCACAGGCGCTTGCTGACCAAGAAGCCGCAATTAAAGCAATTCAAAGCGGCAGTCATGTATCTTCTTATTCAACCTATCGTCCTAATACTCCTATTAACAACAATAAAAAACAGACCGTAGATGCAGATACGGTAATTGCTCGTGCAAAATCGAAGCTAGGTAAGCCTTACGTATGGGGCGCTACAGGTCCTGATAGTTTCGATTGCTCAGGCTTGGTAGGTTATGCCTTGACAGGTTCTACTAAACGTATTGCAACTACACAGGGTATTGGCATGTGGACGCGTGTGTCTAATCCAAGACCTGGCGATATCTGTGTCTATCATGATTATTCAACTGGTAAGGGACACACGGGCATCTATATCGGTAATGGTCAGATGATTCATGCCCCTCATACGGGTGATGTGGTAAAGATTGGGGCGGTACAGCCACGCATGTGGTACGTACGATATTAATGCGTGCAAGAGATATTGCACTAACAATAAAGGTATAACGAAGCATATATATACTACTCATATTGCATACACGCATTAGGGTTAACCGGCACAATTCGCTGAAGCGGAGGTGCCGGTTTTCTTTGTGCGCAATTCCTTTAAATTTAATCCGCTGAACAAATTTTAGTATTTGTAATAGTTCTTACATTTTGATGCGAGTGCTTAACAGATTGCTATATGTAGGGGAGTTCAAACTTGCAACCGCAATACACAGTGGGAACAAATGTTTTTATCTGATATAAGAGGTGTTTGGAGAGGGTGTTGCTGCGTTTTGCAGGCTTTGTGTATTCATGCTTCTTTCTGCTACTATTAGCTACACTCTTACGCTCAAGAAACAGACTACACATGCTCTTCAAAGGAGGTCATTTTATGGCCGAGCATACACGAACTAACAAGAGCGCAATAATCGCATTTTTTCTTGCTGTAGTGCTCGTGTGCGGATTGTTTCCGTACTCTAGCACCAGTGCGTATGCAGATCCGTCACTTGCCTCTAAACAGGCGCAAGCTCAAGAAGCACTTGATAAACTCAATGCTATGCAGGGTGAGCTCGATGCCGCATCAAACAATTATGCTGATGCAGAAGAAGAGCGCACTCAGGCACAACAGCGTGTTCAGCAGGCTCAAGAGCAGATTGAGCAAGAGACAGCAAAAATTGCTGAGTACCAAGGCGAACTTGCTACCCGTGCTCGTTCAATGTATCGCACCGGTGGCAATACTTTTTTAGACGTGCTGTTAGGTGCTTCTACATTTGAAGAGTTTGCAACAAACTGGAACATGCTTGAGACCCTCAATCAAAATGATGCTGAGCTAGTCTCAAAAACCAAAGAGAGCCGTCAGGCAGTAGAGGAAGCAAAGGCTGAATATCAAGCTCAAGAAGCGGTTGCAACCGAAAAGGCCAATGAAGCAAAACGCATCCAAGACCAGGCTGAAGCAAAAACCGCTGAGATGCAAGCAGTTTATGATAATTTATCTTCTGAAGTGCAGGAGCTTATCAGGCAGGAAGAAGCTGCGCGAGAAGCGGCTGATCGAGCGGCTGCAATTCAAGAGATTGAAAATAATACTGCGGGCAATACGGCTGCCAATAATGCGGGGATAACCAACAATCCACCCGCTCATAATGGCAATAATAACAATAATAGCAATAGCGGCGGCAGTACAAGTGGCTCCAGTAATACAGCCAATGCGGGAGCAAGTAAGCCCAGCGGCACGACTAATAACTCTAAACCTCAAACGGTAACAGGCAATGTGGTGGTGGATAGAGCGTACGCCCAACTGGGCAAGCCCTATAAGTGGGCTGCGGTCGGCCCGAATAGTTTTGATTGCTCTGGATTGGTTGGTTATTGTTTGACGGGACGCTATTCTCGTTTGGCGACAACAGCAACTATTGCTCGTTGGACACGAGTTACTAATCCCCAGCCTGGCGATGTATGTGTCTATCATGATTATTCAACAGGAAATGGTCATACAGGTATTTATATTGGTAATGGTCAGATGATTCATGCACCACGAACGGGCGATGTGGTAAAAGTTTCTGCAGTGCAGTCACGTATGTGGTATGTCCGTTATTAGGGCTCTACCTGCATAAAGGGTTCTTTAGAGCGTAAAGCAGTCTTGCAAAGAAGTGTACAGAGGCTGTAGAGCTCTTGAAGATTTTGTTTAGACACCCCGATATCTGCTAGTATTGAAAACGGTTTACGCAAAAGATTGGAACCGAACGACTCCCAAAAGGAGGTCCTATTATATGACCGAACAAACTAAACCAATTAGCAAGCGCATACTTTCAGTGCTGCTTGCATTTGTTTTAGCGATTGGTTTGATGATTCCGTATCAGACTGCATTTGCTGTACCAAGCGCAGCTTCTAAGCAAGCTGAGGCCGAGGCAGCACTCGATAAACTCAATGAGATGCAGGAAACGCTTGATATTGCTTCTGATAACTACACAACTGCAGAAGCTGAGCGTCAGGAAGCGCAGCAGCGCGTTCAAGAAGCCCAACAGAAAATTGATGAAGAGACAGCAAAAATTGCTGAGTATCAAGGCGAGCTTGCAACCCGTGCTCGTTCAATGTATCGCACCGGTGGCAATACCTTCTTAGATGTTATTTTGGGCGCTTCTACGTTTGAAGAGTTTGCAACAAACTGGAACATGCTTGAGACCCTCAATCAAAATGATGCTGAGCTGGTCTCAAAAACCAAAGAGAGCCGTCAGGCAGTAGAAGATGCTAAGGTTGAATACCAAGCACAAGAAGCGGTTGCAACTGAAAAGGCCAATGAGGCAAAACGCATCAAAGACGAGGCCGAAGCTACTACCGCTGAGATGCAAAACATCTACGATAGCCTTTCTGCTGAAGCAGAAGAGTTAATGCGTCAAGAGCAAGAAGAGCGTGATCGTGCAGCAGCAGCGGCGGCACAGGCAGCACTTCAGCAGCAACAGCAATCTTCTGGATCTCACGGCGGTAGCAGCGGTGGCGGTGGCAGCAGCAATGTGAACAATGGCAAGGTTCCAACAGTTACGGGCAATCTTGTTGTTGATCGTGCGTATGCTCAGCTTGGTAAACCGTATGGCTGGGGCGCTGCTGGTCCTAATAGCTTTGACTGCTCTGGTCTTGTTGGCTATTGCTTAACAGGCACCATGGGTAATCATTGGTGCACAACTTCAACTATTGCAGGATGGACGCGTGTAACTAATCCTCAGCCTGGTGATATTTGCATCAACTCTCACCACACCGGCGTCTATATTGGTGGCGGTCAGATGATTCATGCACCACGAACAGGTGATGTTGTTAAGGTTTCTGGCGTGCACCCAGATATGTGGTATGTACGCTACTAAAAGTTTATAGGCAGCGTTCAAGTGCTAATATAGGTTCATTATGGAGTGGCCTGATGTGGTCACTCCTTTTCTATAATCAGTATGGTATTATTCATGGCGTTTGTTGCTCTTATGAATACGAAGAGCATGAAAACGGGATGTGGCTCAGCTTGGTAGAGCGCTGCGTTCGGGACGCAGAGGTCGCAGGTTCGAATCCTGTCATCCCGACCAGAAACATACTGCGCATGGAGACATTCTCTGCGTGTTGAAAAAGAGTAAAAGCCCAAAGTTAGCTTCATGATGAACGTCTTAATGCAGGAGGTGTTCAAGCGAAATGAAAATTGGACCTTTAGGAATTGTTGAGATTCTAATTATCTTGGCAGTGGTTTTGATCATTTTTGGCCCTAAGAATCTTCCAAAGTTGGGTACTGCTATTGGAAAGGCAGTCAAAAACTTGCGTGAAGGTATTGGCGGTAACAAAAAAGTAAAAGAGGCTAAGGATACTGATGATGGTGAAGTGGTAGAGGTTATTGATAAACCTAAACCAGGTGCCTCTCAGGAAGCTAAGAATGCAGCAGAGGATGCGGCTGAAGCGGCTATGCCTGCAGAAAAGCCAAAACCTAAAGCTCAAGTAACACAGGAAGAAAACGAGTAACGTAGCCTCATATTGCATGAAAGGTCTTGGGTGTACAGCCTGGAGATCTAAGGGGCTTACTAGTTGGAAGGTGAGTTTGCGTTGAGCAAACTTTCCTCTATTTAGAATCACAAGATTACGTAAGAGCCCGTGAAGGGTTTTGTGGTAAAAGATTGTGTGACAAATGATCCGCCTGGTGTAAGGCGGCAAAAGGGGAATCATGGAAAAAGATTATATCTTGACTGAAGAAGGTAAAGCTAAGCTCGAAGAGGAGCTTCATTATCTCGAAACGGAAAAGCGTGCCGAAATTGGTGAACGTATTCGTGTGGCGCGTGAGTTTGGTGATATTTCAGAGAACTCTGAATATGATGATGCTAAAAACGAGCAAGCTATGATGGAGACGCGCATCGCTGAGATTACTCGTATTTTGGGTGATGCTACCGTAGTTGCAACACCAAAGCGTTCGACCAAAGTCAATATTGGTTCAACGGTTACGGTTGATATGGGTGGCAATGAGCGCGTGTTCACCATCGTGGGTGGCGCTGAAGCTGATTCTGCGGCAGGTAAGATTTCAAATGAGTCGCCTGTTGGATCAGCGTTGCTTGGTCATAAGAAGGGCGATGCTGTTGAAGCAACGGGTCCTACGGGTCGCGTTATCACGATGACAATCTTAAAGATTGAGCATTAAGCAGTAGTGTTGAGCGATGGGGTCATCAAACTCTTGTATACTAATCGACCTCATCGCTTTCCTATACGCCTTTTGTAGACCCGGATGGCGGGTCTTTTTTGTCTAGTAAGCTTATGGTAGGGGATACAAACCTGATATAAAGCGTTTGGTATCGACTATGAAAGGTATGGTAATGGCTGATACAACCAGCGTAGAAGAAGTAGCCGTAATTGAAGACGATCCTATTGAAGTTCGTCGTGCTAAGCGTGAAGCGCTAATTGCAGCGGGTAAAAATCCCTATGGACATGCTTTTACGTCAACAGCACGCGTAACAGAACTTGATGAAAAGTATGCTTCGCTTGCTGATGGTGATACAACAGAGGATCGCGTTGCGCTTGCCGGACGTTTGATGGCAAAGCGCAATCAAGGCAAAATTGTGTTTGGTGAATTGCAAGATCCTACTGGTCGAATCCAACTGTTTTGTCGCATTAACGCGCTTGGTGAAGAAGCCTTTGAGGAACTCAAAGATTTGGACGTAGGAGACTGGATTGGGGTTGAAGGCGTTATTATGCGTACGCGCCGCGGTCAGCTCTCTATTGCCGTTGATTCGTTTGAGCTGCTTTCAAAATCATTACGCCCCCTTCCTGAGAAGTTTCATGGTTTAAATGATATTGAGACTCGTTACCGCCAGCGCTATGTTGACCTTATTGTTAATGAAGAGGTGCGCGACACATTTATTAAGCGCTCAAAGATCATTACGGCTATTCGTAACTATATGGATGCTCATGGGTTCTATGAGGTAGAAACCCCTATGCTCCATCCCATTTTAGGTGGCGCCAATGCACGTCCTTTTGTCACCCATCACAACACACTTGATCGTGATTACTATTTGCGCATTGCAACAGAGCTTCATTTAAAGCGCTTGCTGGTTGGTGGCTTTGAAAAGGTTTATGAGATTGGTCGTCAGTTCAGAAATGAGGGCATGGATCCTTTCCATAATCCTGAGTTTACTACCATGGAGGCCTACCAAGCATTTTCTGATCTTGAGGGCATGATGGAACTCACACAAGGATTTATTCAGGCGGCAGCACTTGAAGCCTGCGGTACTCTTCAGGTTCCGTATGGAGATGACATTATTGATTTATCCGGTACGTGGCGTCGTGCAACTATGATTGAACTTGCAGAAGAAGCAAGTGGCGAGACCATCAGTTTTGATATGAGTCGTGAAGACCTTGTGGCAATTGCAGAGAAATATGGTGCACACATAGAATCTACATGGGGTAAAGGTAAAATCATCGCCGAAATATTTGAAGCGACCGCAGAAGAGACCTTGATTCAGCCCACGTTTGTTTTAGAGCATCCCGTTGAGGTATCGCCTCTTGCTAAACGAAGCGCTACTGATCCAAACGTAACGGACCGTTTTGAGCTCTTTATTTGTGGTCATGAGTTTGCTAATGCGTTTAACGAACTCAATGATCCCGTCGACCAGGCCGAACGTTTCCATGCGCAGCTTGCGGCAAAAGATAATGGTGACGATGAGGCAATGGGATTTGACGCGGATTACATTCGCGCATTGGAGTACGGCATGCCTCCGGCAGGTGGCGTTGGGATTGGTATCGATCGCTTGACTATGTTATTGACCAATGCACCTACCATTCGTGATGTCTTGCTGTTCCCGCATATGCGTGATGAAGCTAAGTAAATGAGGAGGTACCGCCTATGTCCTTTGATAAATTCACCGACAAGGCGCGTAAGGTATTAGTGCTTGCTCAAGAAGAAGCACGTGCCTTACACCAGCCCTATGTGGGCACGGAGCATGTATTGCTTGCTCTGCTTAAAGAAGAAGATGGCTTAGCTGCACAGGCACTTGAGCGCTTGAACGTCCACTATGAGGCAACGGTTGCTGCTATTAGGCACATTGTATCGATCGATGAGGACCAAGATGTATCAGGTCATCTTTCCTTTACGCCACGCGTAAAGCATGTGCTTGAAAACTCGTTGCGTGAAGCAATGCAGATGGGCCAAAGTTATATTTCTACGGAACATTTGTTGCTGGGTATTGTGCGTGAAAATGAGGGAACCGCTATCGATGTACTTGCCCGTATGGGTGTTAGCGGTGATGCCATTAGAAGCGCGCTTAATGATTTAGTGGGTCAGTCATCAGTATACGCAGGTGCCAACACGTTTGATCCTGCCGGTGGCGCATCGGATTCCATGCTGAAAGAGTTTGGTACCGACCTTACTATGAAAGCAGCTAATGGGGAGTTAGATCCTGTAATTGGCCGCGCTGGTGAGATTGAACGAGTAATGCAAATTTTGTCTCGCCGTCAAAAAAATAATCCACTTATTATTGGTGAGCCTGGCGTGGGTAAGACTGCGCTCGTTGAAGGTTTGGCGCAGCTTATCGTAGCTGATCAGGTGCCTGATATTTTGCGTAATCAGCGCTTGGTTACCTTGGATGTTTCTGCGCTCGTTGCAGGGTCTAAATACCGCGGTGAATTTGAAGAGCGTCTGAAAAAGTGCATCAAAGAAGTTATGTCGGCTAAGGACGTTATCTTATTTATTGATGAGATTCATACGCTTATTGGTGCCGGTGCAGCTGAAGGTTCAATTGATGCTGCAGCAATCTTGAAACCACCACTGTCTCGCGGTGAGATTCAAATTATTGGTGCCACCACGTTAGATGAGTACCGCAAGCATCTCGAGAAGGATTCGGCTTTTGAGCGACGCTTCCAGACGGTGACAGTGAAAGAACCTTCAGAAGAACAGGCTGTTCGCATTTTAGAGGGCTTGCGTGATTCGTATGAGGATCACCATAAGGTGCACTTTACAGATGAGGCGCTGCAGTCAGCGGTGTCCTTGTCTAATCGCTATATCCAAGATCGCTTCTTGCCTGACAAGGCAATCGATGTGCTTGATGAGGCTGGTGCCCGTATGCGTATTCGCAATATGATCTTGCCTGAAGAAGTGCAAACGCTTGATGATCAACTGCGCAAAGTTCATGCGGAAAAGGATTCCGCTATTGCTGATCAGGACTTTGAACGTGCTGCGAGCTTGCGTGATAAAGAAGCGTCTTTGAAAGAAGAACGCGACAAAGCACAAAAAGATTGGGAAGAGAAGACCGAGCGTAAGATCTCTGAAGTTGGTGTTGAAGATATTGCTGATGTGGTATCTATGACTACCGGTGTTCCTGTGTCTAACTTGACCGAAGCTGAGACAGAGAAGCTCTTGCGTATGGAATCAGTGTTACATGAGCGCGTCATCGGCCAAGATGAAGCAGTTGTGGCGCTCTCTAAGGCAATCCGTCGTAGTCGTTCGGGATTGAAAGATCCCAAGCGTCCTGCTGGCAGCTTTATCTTCTTAGGCCCATCAGGTGTTGGTAAAACTGAGCTTTCTAAGACTTTGGCTGAGTTTTTGTTTAACTCTGAAGATGCGCTCATCAGCTTTGACATGTCTGAGTACATGGAGAAGCATACGGTTTCGCGTTTAATTGGTTCTCCTCCAGGATACGTAGGATATGACGAGGGTGGTCAGCTTACTACTGCGGTGCGTCAGCGTCCTTATTCCGTTGTATTGTTTGATGAGATTGAAAAGGCCCATCCTGATGTCTTTAATATCTTGCTCCAGATTCTAGAGGAAGGTCGCTTGACGGATGCCCAGGGTCGTATGGTTGATTTCCGTAATACGGTTATTATCTTGACTTCTAATGTAGGCGCTCGCGAAATTACTAAAGCAGCACCTTTGGGCTTTTCAGGTAGCGAGAAGGCAACCGGTCTTGATGATAAAGAGATCAAGAGCCGTGTTATGGCTGAAGTAAAGAAGCTGTTCCGTCCTGAGTTCTTGAATCGTCTTGATGAAATTATCGTATTCAAGAGCCTTACTGAAGATGAGATTGTTGAGATTGTTGACTTGATGGTGGCAGATTTGCGCGATCGCTTAATTGAGCAAAACATGACTATCAATCTCTCCGAAGAAGCGCGTCGCTACATTGCACGTGAAGGTACCGACCTATCCTTTGGTGCCCGTCCATTGCGCCGTGCAATTCAGCGCTTGCTTGAGGATCCGCTCGCTGAGCAGGTCTTGGAAGGCAAGTGGACAAGCGGATCGGTTATCCAGGTTGATGTGGAAGGCGAAGGTGATGAGGGCGAATTAGTCTTTTCATTAGGCGAAGGTGCTATCCCTGCACCGCGGAAGCGTGATACCATAGCTAAGGAAGCTGAACTGCTGTTAACGAGCTATGACCTGGGTAATACGGGATCTCATTTATCCCGTAATGGGGGAGCAAGTGACGGGCAGGTAGCTGGATAGTCAACCCTCGTCACTAAGGAGTCACTTATGAGTTCTCAACTCATCGACCCCGTTTATACACCTCAGGCAGTACAAAAAGCTATGGAGCTTTTTGAAGACATACATTTTGACGCCCTGCAAGCAGAAGAGCGCTTGCAGGGCGTTGTTGATAAAGGTGCTAAAACGGCTGCTATTATTTTGGCCGGAGGAACCGGAGAGCGGTTTGGTCGTGAAGGCGGCAAACAACTTGTCGAGATTGCGGGCAAACCGGTGCTTACGCGAAGCGCTGAAGTTATGGATTCAGTGGGCGATATCGGTTTGATCGTAATTGTATGCCCTGAGGATCGCACACAAGAGTACCTTGTTCGAGCAATTGATCCTTTCCCTTTTGCTACCCCTATCGTGCTTGCTCCTGCAGGAGATATTCGTCAAGAGTCTGCTTTTTCAGGGCTTGAAATGGTTCCAGATGATTTTGAGTACGTGCTTTTGCATGATGGTGCGCGTCCGCTTATTACCAAAGAGCTAGTCCAGCATGCTATTGCAACACTGAAGGGCAATATTGATGCTGATGGCGTTGTGGTAGGAACGCCATCGGTTGATACGCTTAAAGTGGTTGAAAATGGTGTCATTGCTGGCACGCCGGATCGATCGGTCTTTTGGAATGCGCAAACTCCTCAAGTATTTAGAACAGGAATTTATCGTCGTGCTCATGCTTCGGCACTTTCAGATGGGTTTGTAGGCACTGATGATTCTTCGCTTATCGAGCGTTTAGGTGGACGCATGCTTATGGTAGAAGGTAAGCGTGACAACATTAAAATTACCGTTCCTGAGGATTATCTTATTGTGTCGGCAGCGCTTCGTGCGGCATATGAACAGCAGCGTGAGGGGTTATAGAATACATGGGCGAGAATCAAATCACTGAAGCACTTCGCGGTTTGCGCGTTGGGCTTGGCTATGACGTACATGCCCTGGTTGAGGGAAGGCCGCTTATCTTAGGGGGCGTCACTATTCCGCATAGTTATGGTCTTGACGGTCATTCAGATGCCGATGTGCTTGCCCATGCGATAGCTGATGCGCTTCTTGGTGCCATCCGAGGCGGGGATATTGGCAAGCTGTTTCCTGACACGGATCCCGCTTACAAAGGCGCTGATTCATTGAAGCTTCTTGCTGAAGTGGCACGTGTGGTACGCTCGGAAGGGTATGAGATCATCGATATTGACTGTGTGATTGCAGCGCAAGCGCCTAAGCTTTCTCCTTATCGAGATCAGATGCGTGAAAACTTGGCTCATGCTTGCTCTATTCCTGTTGATGCTCTAGGAGTAAAAGCAACTACCACTGAGCATCTTGGGTTTGAAGGACGCGAAGAGGGAATTTCAGCCCAAGCGGTAGCGCTCGTTGCGCGGGTGTAGGTACTCGCGTAGAATCAAACGAGCTATCACAATACGACAAGGTTTAACTATGATTCAAATTTACGATACAATGACCCGCGAAAAGCGTCCCTTTATTCCGCTTGAGGATCATAAAGTGCGCATGTATGTTTGCGGTCCTACGGTATATAACTATATCCACATTGGTAATGCGCGAACCTTTATCTCGTTTGATACCATCAGGCGCTACTTAACCTGGCGTGGATATGACGTGACATTCGTGCAGAATATTACTGACGTTGACGACAAAATCATCGCCAAGGCCAACGAAGAGCAAACAGAAGCAGCTGAAATCGCTGCGCAATATACTGAAGCATTTATTGCTGATATGCATGCAGCCGGCGTTCTTGACCCAACGGTTCGTCCCCACGCAACAGAAGAGATTGATACCATGATTGCGCTTATAGAGCGTTTGATTGAGCGCGGTCATGCCTATGCTGTGGATGGCGATGTGTATTTTGCGGTGCGCTCATATGAAGATTACGGGGCGCTTTCAGGGCGCAATATTGATGAAATGGAGTCAGGCCATCGTACCCTGAGAAGCGATGGACAAGGTCTTGAAGAGAGAAAGCGCGATTCACTCGACTTTGCTCTTTGGAAAAGCGCTAAGCCTGGTGAGCCTGCTTGGGAATCTCCCTGGGGTATGGGTCGCCCTGGTTGGCATATTGAATGCTCTGCGATGTCTGAAAAATATTTGGGACTTCCGTTTGATATCCATGGAGGTGGTGCTGATCTTGCGTTTCCACACCATGAGAACGAGCGTGCTCAGTCTGAAGCGGCGTTTGATACTACCTTTGCAAAGTATTGGATGCATGGCGGCATGCTTCAAATCAACCATGAAAAAATGAGCAAGTCGCTGGGTAACTTCTTGTTATTACGCGACATTCTTAAAACCACAAGCCCTGTTGTGTTGCGTATGCTTATGCTACAAACACATTATCGATCACCGCTTGATTTTTCTGATGAACGTCTTAAAGAATCAGAGGCAGCGCTTGATCGTCTTCGTAACTTTATTAAAAACGCGCGATGGGCGTGTGAAACTGCTCATGAAGAGGTAACAGCATTTGATCTCGACGCCTATTCTGAGGCAGCTGATGCTATGGATCATAGCTTCATTGAGGCAATGGATGATGACTTTAATACGGCTGGAGCACTTGGTGCCATCTTTAGTTTTGTAGGTAGTGCCAATACGCTTTTGCAAGTAGCACCGGGAAAGAATGCGGTGGCTGCACTTGAAAGTATCTCCCAGACAGTGATTGAGCTTTTGGGTGTATTGGGTCTTTCACTCGATGAGCCAGAAGCAGCACAAGATTACCCGCAAGAACTTTTTGTGTTAGCGCGTGATGTGGCGCACTATGAAGGTGACGATGGGGAAGCGGCGTTGTGTGCGTTGCTCGATACTCGTGCAGCCGCTCGTAAAGAGAAGAACTTTGCTATTGCAGATCAGGTGCGCGATGGGCTATCTGCTCTTGGCTACACTATTGAGGATACCCCGCAAGGATCACGCGTGACGCGCTCGTAGTATAGCGTCACGCGATTGTTCTACATCCAGTCGTTATGCATCTTATGCATCTAGTTGCCTTGCATTGAGTTGTTAGGCATTTAGTCGTTATGCATGCAACTTAGTTGTTATGCATGCAATTTAGCGTTTGCTTTTTGTTGAAACTTATTTGCATCAACAATGCAGCGTTTGTGGGTTGCGCTTGCGATTTGCTCGTGCTCATCGAATGCTTCACAAGAAAAGGTAAGAACTCTTCCCTCTATAGCGATTAGTGTGCTTTGCGCACGGACGTGCATACCAAGAGGGGTGGGAGCAGTATGTTTTAAGGTGATTTCGATACCGACGGTTGCCTGGCCTGGTTCTAAACCCGGTGCAATAGCCGCTACTGAGGCTTCTTCGCAAAGTGCGACAAGAGCAGGGGTTGCAAAAACTTCATGAGTACCGCTTTTCATAGCTTTTGCGGTGGTAGCTTCGATAACTTCTGTTTGGGTTTCATACTTCATTCCTACGGAGAGCATAGCGCCCCTTTCGCAATATGACTGATATGCTTGAGTTGTCTTGAACATGTTCATATAAAAGACTACGGAAATAAAAACATTATCACACTTACCCACTAATACTGGTTCTCTTAAAGGTTTCTTTACCAAACTGCATGACTTACACAAGGGTAATTTGTTACTTTATAACAGTAAGACCTTCTGTCTGAGGATACATGAGGTCTTGAGGGACCGTAAAAGTTGAGCTTGATTTGGGGAGAGTGCAACGTGGCTACAGATCGCAAGAATAAGGTTGTATCAGTGCAGGATTCACATACTCAAATCACCCGCGAGAAAATTTTAACGGCAGCTATGGAGTTAGTAGAAGAGCACGGTATGAATTACCTAACCGTGCGTAACGTCTGCGATAAGGCAGGTCTTTCAACGGGTAGCTTTTACAATCTGTTTACGGGAAAAGATGAGCTTATCTCATATTATCTGAAGCACTCTTTTAGTAATTACAAGCAGAAAGCCCAAGAAGAGGCTGCCGGATATAACAGTATTGAAAAATGTCTCTTAGTGTATCGTCTCTATGTGAAATGCTGTGAAGAGGCGGGATTGGAATTTGTTTCTGGTCTTTATGCTGCAAACAATTCTCCCTTTTTTGACTTTATTCATCGCGACTCTGAAGATGAGCTTGTACTTGATGTTATTCGTGCATATCTTGCTGAGGGGCAAGAAGAGGGCGATATCCGTAAAGATATTGATATGGACGAAGCTCTGTTGCGCATTGCAGCGTTGGTTACTGGATCGCTTTTCTATTGGTGCGTGTTTAAGGGTCAAATGGATGTTGCCTACGAGACTGATGAAGCATTGAGAACCTATCTCCTCTCTTTGGCGGTTGATCCTACTATGGAAATGACGTTGCCGCGTTTAAAAAAAGAAGGAACGTTCTTAGAGAGTATCGAAGGCTAGTTTTTGAAGCATAGCTTTTGAAATTGGTTATGAGAATCAACCTTTAAGACGGACGCAAAGAGCCATCGTCATCTGTCATAAAAACAAATGTTACATTTTTCTTGCGACCTCCCCAATTTGGGCTGGTAATGTTATTGTTTTATCAGGTAATAAAACGGTGATGAAACATTACCTAGGTATATAGGAGAGGGGTGGCAACCATGGTATTTGATAATATCGTAGTGGCCTATGACGGATCTGAGCAATCGCTGGCTGCCGTCAAAAAAGCAGGGGAGATAACAGCGCTTGATCCAGGCATTAAATTGCATGTTGTCTTTGTGACAACGCATCCTAACGCTCAGTTGCCTGCGAATTTCAATTCCGCTTCATTTGATCCTCAGCAGTATTTATTGTCTGTTGAAGACATCATGGACTTGTACAACAAAACTATTGCAGAAGAAACTGAGATGGTTGCTAAGGGTATTGGAGATGTGCTCGATGCGGTTAAAGAGCAAACCACTATCGAAGTCATCCCTGGTTACACCCCTGCAGCTGACTTGCTTGCCTATTCTGGCAAAGTGAATGCGGATTTGATCGTTATGGGTTCGCGCGGCTTAGGCGCAATTCGTGGCGTATTAGGTTCAGTGTCTTATGCGGTATTGCGTGAGTCTGAGATTCCTGTTTTAGTTATCAAATAAGCTTGGATTCGCCTAAGATAATACGTCTATTTAATCGCATAAACTAACAGTTTGCTGTTGTTGACTGTTTTAAAGGAGCCCCCTGTGATGCACGTGTTCGTTGCAAAGCAGGGGGCTTTGTATAATGATAACTACTTAACCTGCATCGTTAGACCAAAGCTTTTGTTGTATGTCTAAGATGGGTGGGGCGCTAGGATATAGCTAAGCTACGTATTTACTGCAGACAAGGGGTGTATAAGATATATGGGAAGTCGAATCATTGGTGTTGGTAGTGCGCTACCCGAAATGATTGTTACAAATGACGATTTGTCGCAATACGTTGAGACTGATGATGAGTGGATTACTTCACGCACCGGAATTCGCGAACGCCATATTGCACTCGATGAAACAACAACATCACTTGGGGTGGATGCGGCACGGCGTGCCCTTGGTATTGAAGCTGGTGGCTGGTGCGCAAATTCAACACCTCTTGATCCAGAATCTCTTGATCTTATCATTGCTATGACCGTCTCGCCCGATATGATTGTCCCTTCTCAAGCCGCATTGTACAAAGCTGAGCTGGGCGCAACCCATGCTGTTGCTTATGATCTTAATGCTGCGTGTGCGGGATGTGTGTACGGTATGGATACTGCTGCATCATTGCTTGAACTCTCGGCTGTAACGTCAACACTCGAGCATGCTGCCGCAGGATATGCCTCTTCACTTCATCTTGCCAAACGCAATACTTACAAACGAGCACTTATTATTGGTGCGGATCGCATGAGTCGTGTTACAGACTGGACCGATAGAGCAACTTGTGTATTGTTTGGCGATGGGGCAGGTGCGGTTGTGCTTGAATGGCAAGACAATGACTGTGGTGTGCTTGCTTCACGTTTGGTAAATATTGATGATGTAAAGCATGCACTTAATTTGGCTAATACGTTTGATTTAAGTACGTTTCCTTTTGCTAATCCTGTTAAGGCGGCGGGAGAGCGCAGTGTCGCTGCGTTGACCATCAATAATGGTACTGTTGCCAGCGTTGTTACCGACGCTGTTGCAAACACGCTTAGTCATGCTGGTAGTCAGGAGGCCGGAGCAGACATTCCTGATGCATGCAGGGACGAGTATTGTGCATGTACTGACGAATACGAGGGTGCTATACAACCTACAATTACTATGAAGGGTGCGGCAGTTTTTAAGTTTTCTACTAAAGTAATGGCTTCATGTGTGCGCGAAGTTCTCGAGCGGGCAGATATGGACATCGATGATATTGATCTTGTTGTTCCTCATCAGGCAAACGAGCGTATTATTGTTTCAGCTATGAAAAAGCTTGGTTTGCCGCTCGATATCATTCATCTTACGATTGACACCGTAGGTAACACGAGTGCTTCAAGTGCGTTAATTGCGCTTGCGGATGCCTATACAAAAGGCAAGATCACTCCAGGAAGTATTGTGTGCATGGTTGGATTTGGCGGCGGTCTTACTGCGGGCGCAGTCTTATTTCGCGCATAAGACAAAGCGTAGGTAAAACGTACTCGCGATACATTTAAATACATACAAGAAAAGGAACAAGGTGCTATGGCCTTTTTGTTTGGTTGCGAAAATCTGCATTTGGAGTATCCAACAAAAACAATTTTTGAGTCACTCTCATTAGGAGTTGATGATGGTGCGCGCATTGGGATTGTTGGGCGCAATGGCGATGGCAAATCATCGCTCCTGGGCATTTTTGATGGAACGGTTGTGCCAGATGAAGGCCGTGTTTTGGTTAGCCGGGGTACTCAGTTTGTGCATCTTGATCAGCGCGATCACTTAGATGAAAATCTTACCGTACGCGCTAATATTGTAGGTGACTTACCCGACTATGTATGGGCAGCGGATGCTCAGGTTCGTGAAGTGATCGAAGGATTGCTCTTTGATGTCGATCCAGCTGCTCCTGTAGCTGCACTTTCGGGCGGTCAGCGTCGCCGTGTTGATTTAGCGCGCGTGTTGATTTCTGATGCTCCTGTTGTATTGCTTGATGAGCCAACGAATCATCTTGATGTAGGTGCAATCGCGTGGCTTGCAGCATTCTTGAATAAAAAGTTCTCCCGTGGACAGGGTGCATTGCTGGTAGTAACTCATGACCGTTGGTTTTTGGATGAAGTGTGCACAAGCATGTGGGAAGTTCATGATGGGATAGTGGAACCTTTTGAGGGCGGCTATTCTGCCTATGTCCAACAACGGGTAGAACGGGATCGATTACTCGAACAGCAAGAACAAAAACGTCGTAATTTGATGCGTCGCGAATTAGCGTGGCTCTCACGCGGGGCGCGTGCGCGTTCAACAAAACCAAAATTCCATGTTGAAGCGGCACGCGAACTAATTGCTCAGGAACCACCTATTAGGAATTCGGTCGAATTAAAACGTGCAGCAATTTCTCGTTTGGGTAAGCAATGTATTACCCTCGATGATATTACGTTTACGTACCCTGGTGCACAAGAGCCTCTCCTTAAAGACATTACCTGGCCTATTGGTCCTGGCGATCGCTTTGCCTTATTGGGTGCAAATGGAGCAGGTAAATCAACCTTGCTCGAGATCGTACAAGGCCATCTTGCACCTCAGTCGGGGCGCGTCAAGATTGGCAAAACAGTAAAGATTGCGTTTCTCTCGCAGCGTCTTGAAGAACTTGAAGATCTTGGCAATGATCGTGTGCGGGATGTGCTGAAACGCTATCAGTCGCAGTATGTTGTAGATGGGAAAGTGGTTTCTCCTGCTCAGTTACTCGAGCAGCTCGGTTTCGAGAAGGCGCACTTATCTACTCCTGTTAACGCGCTTTCCGGTGGTCAAAAGCGGCGTTTGCAACTGATGCTTATTTTATTAGAAGCGCCTAATGTGCTTATTTTAGACGAGCCATCAAATGATCTTGACACCGACATGATGGTTGCGATGGAGAACGTCTTGGATACGTGGCCCGGTACCTTGATTTTAGTAAGTCATGATCGTTACCTAACTGAGCGCGTAACTGATCATCAATATGCTCTTATCGATGGGCATTTGCGTCATGTGCCTCGTGGTGTTGATGAGTACTTGGAGCTTCTGGCTGCACAAGAGCAAAAGTTCGATGAAACAGCAACAGAGCGCTTGCGCACTCAGGGGAGTACGCAAACTTCTCAATCGAGCAAGTCAGGGTCTGCAGGGCGAGCACATGAGCTACGCAAGCAAATCCGTAGTCTTGAACGTAAAATGCACACGCTTGATACCAAGATTGAACAAGCACAAGCAAAGCAACTTGAAGTCGATCCGAGTGATTATCTCGAACTTGGTAAAATACAAGATACTATCCAGGCCCTTCATGATGATAAAACCGTTCTGGAAGAGCAGTGGTTTGTTCTTTCAGAGCAACTTGAAGAAGAGGAGTAGCGTTATGACTTCTATTGATATGAATACCCCTAAACTTGGATTCGGGTGCATGCGTCTCCCGCTTAATAATCCTGATGATGTAACCGATATTGATATGGATCAATTCAAGCGCATGGTTGATATTTTCATGGAAGCAGGTTGCACCTACTTTGATACGGCATATGTGTATCATGAGGGCCATTCGGAGCGCGCTCTTAAAGAAGCACTGGTGGAGCGTTATCCGCGTGATTCTTTTACTCTTGCAACCAAGTGCCTTGCATGGGCGCAGCCGAGTGCTGAGGATGCCAAGGCTTGTCTTGCGATTTCGCTTGAGCGTTTGGGTGTAGATTATGTTGACTACTACTTATTGCATAACGTAGGTGGTAAGCGTATTGAGAAATTTGATGAATATGGAATGTGGGATTTTGCTCTTGAGCAAAAGGCTGCCGGTAAGATTAAGCACGTGGGATTTTCTCTCCATGATGGTGCTGAGGTACTCGAAAAGATTTTGACTGAGCATCCTGAGATGGAATTTGTGCAACTCCAAGTTAACTATCTCGATTGGGATGATCCTGTTGTTGAGGCACGTCGTTGTGTTGAGGTGGCGCAAACGCATCACGTTCCTATTGTTATTATGGAGCCCGCTCGTGGAGGGCGTTTAGCTAATTTGCCAGCACGTGCCCAGGAGGTTCTTGATAATACGGCACCAGGATCAGCAGCGGTTGATTGGGCATATCGATTCTGTTACGACGTGCCGGGTGTACTAACGGTGCTCTCGGGAATGTCGACCGAAGAGCAGACGTGTGAGAATGTAGCGTGCTACCAAAATCATACTCCGCTTACTCAAGATGAGCGTGCTGTGATTGCCAACTTGATACAAGCACTTCAGGCAGTCCCCCTCATTCCGTGCACTAACTGTGGATATTGTGTTAAAGATTGCCCGGAAGGTGTCAAGATTCCCATCGCATTGGGCTTGCTGAACCTTGAAAAGCAGGTCGAGGATCATGAGTTTGTAAAAGGATTGTATAGTTGGCAGACCGCAGAAGGAAGACCTTCGCTTTGTATCGAGTGTGGAACCTGTGAAGATATGTGCCCGCAGTCGATTGATATCATTGCTCAGCTTGCGCGGGCAGTGGAGCTTTACGAGGATTAGGGAATTACGAGGATTAGGGAATTCCAATACCACCCATGTTGTTGAAGCGATCTTGAAGAACTTCGTTGGGGTAGATCTGGTCATAGAGCACTTCAAGCTGATTGGTTGGGGCAGCGCCATGGGCACGTGCGTCGCAACGAAGCATAACAGTGATAGTGACAAAGATATCAAGCACCAAAAAGATAGCGAGTAAAACACAGAACACGCGATACACGGTGAGCTGTTTTGCCGTTTTGAGAGAAAAATGGTCAAACAAATCTTGCGCTATCGTAAGACCAAAACGGACCCAAAGAAGCCCGAGGGCTCCCCATAAAATCATGTGAAAGATATCAGTGCGTCCATTAAAATTGCCAGGAATGTCAAGGTAGCTCCACGCGACAACACCCCAGAACGTCTCCATGGCCCAGCTGGCTACATATTCAACGCCGCCGCCAACAAGGGCTGCCACAATAAAGACAAGTACTGATCCACGTTGAGCGATGGGTTCTAGAAAGACGGTAAGCAATACTGCTGCAAGACCGTAAATAGGGGAGAAAGGACCCCAAATAAACCCAGCGCGATGCTCCCATTCTCCTGTCGCGACAAGATGCTGAAGGGTTTCTCCTGCAAGGCCCACAAAGGACATAACAAAAAAGACAATAAGGAGTTTACGCCAATCCTGAGCGATGGTAGTTTCGTGTACATGAGAGAGTAATCGGCTTCCCTTATGTTGTGATATGTGTGTGCTCGGTACTGTGGTGTTGCTCATGTTTAACAATACCTAGGATGCGTCTTGTGTGCTTGAGGCATCTTGACTTGAGGTGTCTTGAGAAGTAGAGATGGCAAATTGTCCTTCAGAACGAGCTGTTTGCTCTTCTGTGTCTCCGGTGCCCTCTGTCTGATTGGTGTCGGATTGAGTGGCATCAGATTCTTGGCTTGCTTGACTTGTGTCAGATTCAGCTTGATCGGATGCGGTATCTGTGTAGGTGGGAAGTGTTTGCTGGAGGCGCTCGATAAGGAGCGACTTTAGGGTCGAAGTTGTCGTCTTTGCTGCCGAAACAGCTTCCGCGGAGGCCTTAGATTTCTGTGCATCATAAGGGACAAGAGACGCATCGTCTTCGAGATCTTGGTCGAGAACGCCGCGGATACTATAGAGTGTCGCAGCTAGATCTGACACGAGTAACTCGCGTGGTTCACCATCTGGGAGTGCTGTCATGATGGCAACAAGATAGTGATGACCATCATCTTCTATAAGTCCCGCATCAATAACAGCATTGTAGTTTTTGGATCCAATAATCCAACCGCCCTTATTCATGACGGTGGCATCGCTTGCGCCTGACAGTACTATGCCATCGCGCAAGAAAGAAACTTCCGTATTGCGTAGCTCATTTGCGAGCCATTGTGCCTTAGAGTCATCGGTATTGGTCAGATACGAATAGCTATGGAGCCACAATTTTGAGAGATCGCGCACGTTATACGTAGGAAATGTTTGTGCAGCCTTGCTGGGGTCAACGCCAACGTTTTCCATCCAAGATGTAAACGTTGATCCATTATAGGCATTGCGAAGACGGTAATAAGAATTGTTGTCTGACCAGGAAATGGCATTGTGAATATTGTCGCGTGTCGATGAGGGGAGATTGCCTGATGTGGCGCTCTCGCAAACATAAACAGAATAGGGGCCTTTAAAGGAACTTGCTGCATAGATATCTTGATCAATGTTGTAGCAAATGCCTGCTCCTGTATCGATATCCAAAATCATAAAACCAACGTCTTCATTAATGGCTTTAATCTGATCGAGCGCATAGGTGATAGCTTGTGTTTGCGTGTCAGTAAGAGTTGGAATGACCTTATTCGCTCCTTCTCCTTCAATTAACGAAAATGTTTCAATGCCCTCAGCTGCTGCAGGAGCGGTATCGAGATCGGTTGAATGAGGAGTGTAAGAAACGTTTTCAATATACGTTGGAGTTGTGTCTTCCTGCGGCGTGTCTTCACGAGGCCCATTAATACAAACAGCAATTACGATGATGGCAATAATAACAACAACACATGCTATTAAGATATGGTAGGGGGAAAACTTATGCAGGAAAGACTCTGAGGATCGAGCACTAAACCCTTTTCCTGCAGTGCGTGCGTGAGCACTGCGAGAAGCGTTGCGCTCATATCGTTCGGAGGTAGGGTCAAATTGGTTGTTATGGTTTCCGTAGCGGGCATTGCCTTGAGGAGCATGTGCAGCGTGAGAAGTACGCTGTGTTCGTGCCCGTGAGGCGTCAGGTGTTGTTCGTCTTGAGGATCGAGACGATTGAGTTTGCGATGGGCGTGTGTGCGTATTGTTTTGGGCACGATAGGAATGTGCTGTGTTTTCTGGTGTGCGACCAACTGATCGTCCTGAGCGATATGATGAATCAGCGTCAGATCCATACGAGGATCTGTGCTGTCTCCGTGTGTTCTCATCATCAAACGAGTTTGATCTGTTAGTGTATCGTGGTGCCATATAAAAGGATGTGCAACTCCTTACAAGGTGGTCATGGTAGATCGCCTAAGGCGGATAGCCAACCGCCGCAATTAAGAGATTGTTAGATAGAGTTAAGAATATAGTAATGAATATTGCCTTTATACTTGAGCTTTTTCGGGTAAGGGTTAGGTAACAGGTTGTCTATTGGCGGAAACAACCTGTAAACCAACGGGCAATACTGCTATAAGAGATAAAAACTTACGATAGAGTTTAGTGCAAGCTAAGAAAGGACTATGAGATCGTGAACGATCCTGACAGTTGTAGGGGCGATGCATAATGGGTATCGCAGTGAGTTTGGTATTGGTCGTATTCTTTTTATTAATGAATGCGTTTTTTGTTATGGCGGAATTTTCGCTCGTGCGTGTTCGCAAAACTCAGGTTGATCTCTTAGTTGAAGAAAAACGTCCTGGCGCTCAAGCCGCAAAAAGAATCTCTGAGAATATTAATGCGTATCTTTCCGCATGTCAGTTGGGTATTACGCTTGCTTCTTTGGCACTTGGTATGTTGGGCGAGCCAGCGGTTTCTGCTTTAATTCGTGAACCGCTTGAATCAATAGGACTCGGCCCTGAGACGGTGTATGGCATTTCTGTGGCAGTAGGTTATTTGCTGGTTACTACCTTGCATGTTGTTGCAGGCGAGCTCGTTCCTAAATCATTTGCCATTTTGAATACAGAGAAATGGGCACTTTTTACCGCAACGCCTCTGGTGTGGTTTTATCGCATCACGTATCCCGTTATGGTTATCTTTAATGCAACCACAAACGGAATCATGAAGCTTACGGGTCATAGTGTAACTGACGAGCATTCGGCTTATACCGAAGAAGAAATCAAGATTTTGCTCGAAGAGTCGGCCGAAAGTGGAAGTTTAGAAACTCAGCAGTATGAGTTTATGGATAACATTTTTGATCTTGATGATAAAGATGCTGAGTCAATCATGACCCCTCGTACTGAGATTCTTGCTATTGATTATGATGATGACCTTGAGACTAATCTTGAGGCTATGGCAAAGAATAAATTTACGCGTTATCCGGTCTATCGGGGCGACAAAGATAACATCATCGGCTTTGTTCATATTAAAGATGCCTATACGCTACCTGAGGGTTCTACCATGAAGGATCTACGTATTCGCGATATTCATCCTGTTCCTGAGGGAGTAGCGGTGGGTAAGCTTTTGCAAGTTCTTCAGGATGAGCATACCAAGATGGCGCTTGTTGTCGATGAGCATGGTGGTACGGCTGGCATTGTTACTATGTCCGATGTTGTGGAACAGATCATTGGTCGTATGGAAGATGAATATCTTCATGATGATCAGGATGAAATCCTTAAAACAGGAGAAGGAAAGTATCTTGTCGATGGATCATTGCCGGTTGATCAATTTATTGAGTTTTTAGGGTTTGAACCAGTGCCAGTTTATGATTATGAAACTGCAGGCGGCCTCATGCTTGATTTACTGGATAAAATCCCTGAGGTAGGCGACTTTGTTGACCTGGAGGGTGATGGCAAGCAGGTTAGAATGACCACGGCTGTTATGGATGGATTGCGCATTGATAAAATTGAAGTAGTAATTCAGGATTTGCCCCATGACGAATCAGATCATGATGGCAAAGTTAAAAGTGATAAAAAAGACAAGAAAGATAGTCATAAATAGTGGCTAATTTTCTAACAAATTGGGGATTAACACGCAAACAAATTGTTATGGTTTGCGTGTTTATGTTTGGTTCGTTTGTAACTATTCTAAACCAGACTATTGTGGCTCCTGCATTACCCACCATCATGACCGAGATGAGCATTGATGCTGCCAAGGCGCAGTGGCTCACGACCGGTTTTACCCTGGTTAACGCAATTATGATCCCCATTACGGCTTATTTGATTGATCGTTTTGCTACACGAAGCCTCTTTTTGGTTTCTATGGCGCTCTTTACTTTGGGCTCCGCTCTTGCAGGGTGGGCACCTACTTTTGATGTGCTGCTTCTTGGTCGCCTTGTTCAGGCAGCGGGCGCGGGTGTGCTCATGCCTATGGTTATGACGGTGCTCATGCTGACGTTTCCTCTTGAGCATCGTGGTGTGGCGATGGGTCTTTTTGGTGTCGTTATTGCTTTTGCTCCCGCTATTGGTCCCACAGTTGCTGGTGTTGTTATAGATAATTCAAGCT
>CAJMOJ010000013.1 GCA_905215035.1 uncultured bacterium | reverse complement strand
TAATGAGAACTTATCGTATGCCTCCAACAAATATGTAAAAACAGGTCGGTTATCAACTTCAACAAATTGCTTAGGAATACTTGCGCCAAACCTTGATCCGACACCGCCCATCATAATAAGTGCAGTATTCATAATTCTGCCTTCCAATTTCATAGACTTAGAGTTAATTGAAAATGAATATATCCTATGCAAATATTATTGTTATTATATTTCAAACAATCGGTCGCTTTTTATATTTCAAGTATCTGGCTCCTTACATTGAAAGGTCAATAATATGGCCAAATTTGATATTTCCTTCATTATGCCCGTCTACAATACCGACGACGGTTTATTGACTGCAGCGATTAATAGTGTATTGGCTCAAAAAGCCAACTTTGAATTAATTATTATTGATGATGGAAGCAGCCAGCACACTGCAGACTATCTAGATACTTTTATGCAATTAGATAATCGTATTAAAGTTCTACATGATGAAAATCAAGGGGTATCAAAAGCAAGAAACCATGCACTTAATATTGTTCAAGGTGAATACATTGCCTTTATAGATGCCGACGATCAATATATCCCTGCTTTTGCAGAAATCGCACTACCTATTGCAAGAGAAAAAAACTTGGATGCACTTTTTGGACGTTGGTGTTACCGCGACCTTGATTTAATTGAGGGGCGTGATTCATATTCAAAAAGAATAATCTACATGGATTCAGATAATTCCGATTACTTTAAAGCTTCAATTTTCGATAAGACAGTAATGGAAAATTTAAATATATCTTCTTTTGGTTTTACCTGCTGCTATGGCATTCTTTTTTGCACTAAATCTTTGGAAAATATTCGATTTAAAGAAAATATTAGAATTTCTGAAGACAGTTTATTTATTTGGGACTTTCTATCACAGAATAAGTCTATTGCATTTTTAGATGACGTTGTATATATACGTGAACGTTCAGACAACTCCGCTACACGCTCTACAAGAATTAATGCACTAGAAGAACTCACAGATACCTCAATGATTCTTCGTGATCTAGCCGACAAATCCAACGATTTTTTAAAAAGAAGTCTTTATAAATCAATTTTTTGGCATTTTTGCTGCATTTCTGACTACACGATCTGTCGAAAGGATTTTTATTCCAAAATCGGCGGAAGTAAAACGCAATATATGAGAAAAATTATCCAAACTCCAGTATTTAAAGAAGCATTCAAACATCCTGAAGCAGTTACAGATAACCAAAAAATCATTTGTAACTTAGCGTTAAAAGGATACGCTCTACCATTAGTTATTATAATGACTCAAAGTCAAAGACTTTATAGAATCCAGTTTGCTCTAAAAAAGAAATTCTGCACAAAGCATCAATGAAGTTCAATTTGTTAAACACTGGACAAGAAGTACATCACTAACCGACCACTCTTATGGGAAACATATGACGAGCCTAAAAATTCGTTCAATAAAATATAACTTTTTCATGAATCTATTATTGACAGGTTCTTCTGTCATCTTTCCACTTATAACGTTTCCCTTGGTAAGTAGAGCTTTATATTCCGATATGTACGGACTTTGCAATTGGGCTTTTAGTATTGTGTCTTGGCTTTCTTTAATTGCCATGTTAGGTGTAAATCGTTATGGAATTCGCGAAGTTGCAAAAAACCGAGACAACGAAAAAAAATTAAGGCATATTACCGAGGAAATATTTTTTTTCACTCTAATTACAACTTTGATAATATTCTTCTGCTTTATTGCTTCGATATTCTTTATTGACAGCTTTGCACAACACAGGTCTTTGTTTCTTTTATGCAGCATAAGTATCCTTTGCAACACCTTAGGTGTTGGATGGTTTTTCCAAGGAATTGAACAGTACACATATATAACTATTCGCGGGGTGATTATAAAGATAATTTGCTTTCTTGGTGTCATTGCTTTTGTCCATGCACCAGATGATTATTTGATTTATGCTGCTCTTATTGTTCTATCTGCAGCAGGAGCAAATCTTATCAATTTTTTTTATATGATCCACGTGTTATACAAACATGTTTCAAACGATCACAAAAACGTTTATGCCACATCCATATTAAAAAGACTTGCATATCATAAGTTTTCTGTTGTCCGCAAACATGCCAAACCGTTACTAACATTTTTCATTATCGCTGCTGCTATATCCATCTATACTGTACTCGATACAGTAATGCTCGGATTTCTTAGTTCAGACCAGCAGGTTGGGTATTATTCGGCGGCAATGAATGTAAAATCTGCATTGGTTGGAGTGGTATCTGCTCTTAGTGGTGTTCTACTCCCCCGTGCATCCAATATGCTGCAAAAAAAACTATTTCAAGAATACACCTCAATAATCAAGAAATGCATTGCATTAGTTTTATGTATCTCAATTCCATTGAGTGTACTTTTAGCAATTTGCGCCACACCGCTTCTTAATTGGTACGCTGGAGCAGATTTCGCAAGTGCAGGACCAGTTCTTTCTATTGTTGCAATTGCTGTTATACCGATAGGACTATCGGTAATTTTTTGCGACGCAATTATGGTTCCGAATGGTCTTGAACGATACTGCACTTTTATTTATATTTTTGCCGCACTAATTGATTTCATTGGCAATCTAGTTCTTATTCCTACGCTAGGAGCTACTGGTGCGGCTATTTCAACATTGACCGTAGAGGTACTCATAATGATTCTAGAATTTATCTTTATAAGAAAAATAATTTGGCCTAGTAAAAAATCACATTAAAATCGGACAAAAATATATAACGATATCCCTAGTTATATATAACAACTGTAGTTCCAGCACCTATATTGTTATAAATCCACTGCGCTGTAACAGGTGACATTCTAATGCATCCATGCGAAAGACTTTGACCCAACTCGTTATCAGACGCAAGCGTTGTATGGAAGAAATACCCACCTTTTATCTGTGTGCAATAACGTGCACGGCTATCAGTACTCAATACCGGACGTTTAAAACCAGTTGTTCTAAAGACCCCCGTAATAGTTGGAGAGCTTGGTGCACCAGTTACACAACTCCAATAGTTTTGTAGTGACCATCTACCTGCTGCGCCCTTAAAAACACCCACTTTATGAGTTGAACGATCAACTGCTATCAACCATTGGCTTCCACTGCTATAACTATTAATTCTGTTCTGCATAGCTTGTCTGTCGGGAGGAACAGGATTGTAAGTTGTTGCGCTAAACCTAACCTTTTGATTGGCCGAATTCGTGTCTTTTGCAATAACAATATTGACACCATTATTGGGTGTAGTTGCAAACGTCATCACAAGCGTTCTGTCTAGAGCAGATGCAAGCTTAAACGTAGAATCATTGTTGGTTACTAAGAACCATTTTTGAGCAGCGGTCCCATTTGAAGTGTATTGCTGCACGTTAGTTCCACTTACTTTTTGCGCACTCTTAACATCTAAAGCTTTTCCGCTTTGGGCATTAATAATGGTGTAACTACCGTCGCCATTTTGAGTCATACGCCATTTTTGAGCGCCTGAATTGTTGTTAGCGTAGGATTGAACATTCGCGCCATTATTGCGAGAGCCAGATTTTACATCTAGGACTTGATTGCCATTTTGAGCGCTCTTAATAAAATAAACCCCGTTTGAAAGCAGATTTGTTCCTACAAGATTAAAGCGCTGTGCCGCCGTTCCATTAGAAGCATAGCCCTGAATATTAGTTCCGTTGCTTGTCTTTGCCCCTGCAACATCAAGCACTTTATTGTATTTCATATTAGTGAATACGGTTCGTCCTGCGCTAATTGATGCTCGCCAGTATTGGGATTGATCGGCTGTTTCGTTTCTTTGACACACATTTCCGTTTGCACCCATAGTAAGCATTTTTCCTGACACAACCGAACGAATGGTGTAGGTATTTTCTTGTCCAGAAACTAGCTGTACAGTCCATTTCTGAGCTTGACTATTATTGGAAGTGTAGAGTTGAACATTTGCCCCATTGTTAAGAGAAGCAGAAGAAACATCAAGCACTCTTGAAGTGTTAAGGCTAGACTGAATTACATAAGTTCCATTGTTGATCAGATTAACGCGCTTAGTAAGTGAAAACTTTTGAGCGTTAGTTCCATTTGATTCATAGCATTGTAAATTACGCGATTTCTCTGCCCTACCACCTGCAATATCGATTGCAAGACCATTAGCCTTATTGATAAAGGTAAAACTGCCATCTGAATTTTTCTTTGCTGACCAGAGTTGAGCATTTGTACCATTTGATTGATACTGCTGGATATTGGCTCCATTCATGATCGAGGCGCCTGATACGTCTAAAACACGTCCAGAGGCAGCCTGGATGCGATAGTAACCGTTGACATAGGTAAAGTGGAAGATCTGAGCATTAGTACCGTTATTAGTATAAATTTGAGCATTGCCACCATTTCCGAGTGAAGCTCCACTAATATCCCACACATATGAGCCATTAATCTTCGAAGATACCGTATAGTAGCCATTTGCAATCACTTGATCACACGGAGCAACATATGGATTCAGGGATTTAAAAACGAACTTTTGAGCATTACTGTTGTTGCCCTTATAAAGCTGCACTTTTGTTCCGTTATTGGTCTTAGCACCAGCGATATCAAGAGTCATTGTTCCATCAAGAGCGGAGATAAGTTGGATTTTTCCATCTGAAGTCTTTTTGGCAATCCACTTTTGAGCAAGCGTATTGTTTGATTGATACTGTTGAATCTTAGTCCCATTAGCTTTTCTGGCACCTGCAATATCAAGCACCTTTCCAGAACCAAGATTAGTAATAACAACGTAACCATTTGTATCATGAGTTACACGCCACTTTTGTGCGTTAGTATTATTGAATGCATAGAGCTGAACCTGAGCACCATTATTTTTAGACCCACTAGCCACATCTAATACTTTATTGCCATTAAGAGCACTCGCAATTACATAATCACCGTTAGGCAGCACATCAACACTCTCAGCAGCCAGTGCGGCAATCGCATTGTTTTGCTCATCAGCAGTAGGCTCTTGCGTTAAGGAATCGTTTTCTATATCGACTATATCTTCAGCACTACTTACATTGTCGTCAGACAAAGAGTCGGACGGCGCATTAGAACCATCAGTTTCTGTTGTATTGTTATCTAAGCCAGAAACCGTAGACTCTTTTTCATCAAGTGCCCCTACCGTATTGTCAGGCTGTTCTTGAGTAGCTGTATCTGGATTAACAGCATCGCTATCAGCGTAAGCAAATGTTGGCATTAAGCCAAAAACAAGAAGAAATGAAGTAAACAAGCACGCAAACGATTGGGACGCTTTTTTCACGTCTGACCTCCTCAAACAGAACAATCGCCTAAATTCTAACGTTTATTGAATACGAATTTTTGTGCGTTTGTATTATTGGTTGCATACAACTGGATATTTGTACCATTCTTTGTTTTTGCGCCAGCAACATCAACCACCATAGACGGATTAAGAGCAGAAGCAATCCTATAGGTTCCATTGCCAGCAGAGGTAATAATCCAACGCTGAGCCAAGGTGTTATTAGATGCATATTGTTGAATATTAGTTCCGTTGTCTGTTTTACCAGAATTTACATCGAGAACCTTCTTTGAGTTTTCATTAACAATAGTGTAATAACCCGTTGATTTATCGTATGAAAGTGTAAATCTCTGCGCACCTGTGTTGTTGTTATCGTAAAGCTGAATGTTGCCTTTATTGTTTTTCGATGCCCCGCTCACATCAAGCATTTTATTCTGCGAAAGCGCCGATGAAATTGTGTAAGTACCGGGAACTATAGTCTGAGCGTATACTGCACATTTGTTGATAGTGAATTTCTGTGCCGCTGTTCCATTAGTTTGATACAACTGGACATTCGTGCCATTTGCGGTTTTTCCACCAGCAATATCAAGCACATATGAGGTATTCAGCGCAGATGCAATCCTATAAGTTCCGTTAGATTCCTTTGAAATAATCCAGCGCTGCGCCAGAGTGTTATTAGACGCATACTGTTGGATATTAGTGCTGTTAGCTACTTTAGCTGATTTAAGATCAAGGGCCTTACCTGATCGCTCATTAACAATTAGGTAATAACCTGTCTTTGTGTCGTAGGTAAAACGAAAACGCTGTGCCGCAGAATTGTTATAGGTATACAGCTGGATATTAGCACCATCATTACCTGATCCGCCAGAAACATCTAATGCGGTGTTATTGGATAAAGAAGACTTTATGGAATAAAGCCCATTGCTAATGGTATTAGCACATACTGTCCCTGTAGGCATACTTTGTATAAAGGCAAATTGCTGCGCAGCGGTTCCATTAGCCTCATATACTTGTACATTAGTTCCGTCAGCTGTCTTAGCACTGTCGACATCCAAAACAAAATCTGGATTTACGGCTGAGCAAATCTTATATGTTCCATTCGACTCTTTTTTGATAATCCATTTCTGCGCTAACGTTCCATTGGATTGATATTGCTGGACATTAGTTTTGTTGGCAGCAACCGCCGACTTCACATCCAAGACTTTACCTGTATATGAATTAGTAATCGTATAATATCCAGAAGTTGCATCGTATAAAAGCTTAAACCTCTGATTCAACTGACCATTTGCCTTATGAAGTTGAATATTTGCTTCATTATTTAAGCTGCTACCATACACATCTAGAACAGCCTTACGGTCAATTGATGAGGCAATCATATATTCGCCTGGTTCAATACTTTTTCTTCTAAAAGCACTCGAATCAATGTATGCAACATTCATATCGACATAACCACCAATGCCGTTCACGTTGCCACAATCAGAGAACTGCCAGATATCTGTATTGGTTACACCACTGTCACTAGCTTTATTGCTACCAGGATAACGTGCGGCCCATTTGCTCCAATTTGAAGTTTTGAATACAGGGTCAGTAAGGTAGTTACGCCACCAATTCTGGTTGGCATAAATCCCTACGTTGTACCCTTGAGCAGCGATGGTGTCACAGAATTTCTTTGCCATCTGACCCAACTTAGCTGAGCCAAAATTTACTTGGGAACTATCTTCGAGATCGTAATACACTGGCAATGACATATTGGTGGAATTGAGCCCAGCTTGCTGCAAAAACTTCAAAACGTTTTTTGCTTCACTCTCAGCGCTATTTGATCCTGTAACGTTTTGAGCGTATGAATACAGATAAACACCTACATCAATTCCTTGTGCACGCGCACCTTTAACATTGTTGATGAACTGAGAGTCTATAACATGAGTGCGGTTACTTCTACTATAAGAACCACAACGCAAAATAGCGAATGAAATACCCTCTGCTTTTACTTTAGCCCAATCAATATTTCCCTGATAGGAAGATACATCAATACCAACACGTTTAGCTCCTGGAATAGTAATTTTTGTTCCCTGATCAGTTGGCTGAGCCTTCCATGTATAACTTGTCGCCCCATTGGACTTGTTCCAAGTTGCATATGAAGCAACCCCGTTAGCGGCTGCAAGTGGAGAAATGGACTGATCAAGCCCTTCTCCCGTTGTTGCCTCTGGAGCTACTAGTAGCTTTTGTCCATTGCTGTATCGCCAACTATTGGCTGGGTCGTCAGAATCGTCTACAACATTCTCTTGAGAATCATCCTGATTATCTTGATTGCTTGCTGATTCGACACTATTACTTGCTAAAGACTTATCCACAACATCTGACTCATTATCTGAGCCCACTTCATTGTTATCAACAGAATAGTCTTCATCTGTTTTATTGATCTCAATACCCTTTAATTGAGCAAGTGCCCCTTCAGTATTCAACTTTCCCGCAGAACCATTATTGCCGCTCATCATCTGAATTGGCTCAGCAGAGTTTCTTAAAGCCGCCACGAGTTCATCAGCAGTCGCATCTTGAACCTGTGAACGCAAATAAGCTAAAGCCCCCGCAACTTGTGGCGCGGCCATTGATGTGCCTGATGCTGTAGTATATCCGCCCTCATTATCCGTTGATAAGATGTCCTCACCGGGAGCACTTATATCTTTTGCGGCATTGCGGTCTGACCAGGTGGATTCTGCCCCCTCCCTAGAAAGAGATGTAACTGCAATCGCCGAATCAAAATCCGCCGGATAGCATGTTTGAGATTTGGCATTTCCTGCTGCATCACCATTTCCGCCAGCACACACCGTAAGTACCTGATGTTTATCCCTCATTGAGGTTATAGCATTTTCAAGAGCCCTATCTGCATCACTTTCTTCAGCACTGTAATACCCAAGACTCAAATTAATAGCCGCAAGATTGGTAAGCTCTTCTTTGTTGAGTAGCTCATCAAGGTACGAATATGCTGCAAGCAGATCCGCTGTTGTACAAATTCCCTCTTCGTTAAATACTTTAATAGGAAGCAATTTTGCATTATAAGAGGCTCCCGCGATACCAATCCCATTGTTAACCTCAGCTGCCAAAGCACCCGCAACGAGCGTTCCGTGTCCATTCTGATCACAATTACCTGTTAATGATTCAGACGTTACGGCGTTATAAGCATGTTTAACATCAATTTGGTTAACTAAATCCGGATGATCCATAGCAATACCAGTGTCTAAGACTGCCACTGAAACTGCGCCATCAGATTCCGCAAGATCCCATGCTTTATCAGTTTTGGTTGCTTCTAAATAGTATTGATAGGTATCAGATTCAGCATTCTTGGCAAAAGGGTCATTTACTGACATCACACTATAAGAATAGTTTGGTTGAGCAAAAGCAACCTCTTCAGCAGATTGAATTTGGACAGCTGCTTCCCTTGGATCAATCCCCTCTTCAAGAGTAACAACTGCTGCATTGGCATCACTATTCAATGTAGCAATTTCTTCTTGTTCGATAGCACCCAAAGCTTCTAAAGAGGCATCCTCAGGATTGGGAAGTTTCCGTTGCATTTGAACATCAAGATCGGATGTATTTAAGGAAAGAGATTCATCTAACTCAGGGACATCGTCTTTATACACAACTATAACTTCATTTGAAGCAATCGTTGCCTCATCGCTTCCTGAATGCACCCCAGCTTCACTCAGTTGGATGTCAGGATTTGCCGCATACGCCTTATTCGTGTCTGGAAGAATAGGCAAAAGTCCCATAACGAGTACAAACGATAAAAGCAAAGCGACTACCCTTTTTCTCAAGGGAAGATACGCACAAGTTATACCTGTTTTTGAACTTACAACAAACTGCTTCATATGATTCTCCAAAGAGCTTCCTAGTTCATTTTTTGATGAATCCAAAATATATCAGACCTTCTCTATGTTGTCTTAGCTATAGCAATTACAACTTCCTTAAATAAAACTTCTGCGCTTTTGTATTATTGGAGCGGTATATTTGTACATTTGCACCATTCTTTTGTGATGCGCCCGCGATATCAAGCACAAAATTTCTATCAATGGCAGAAGCTATCGTATATCCACTGCTATTGTTTCCCGTTATTATCCATCGTTGAGCAAGTGTCCCGTTAGATTGGTATTGCTGCACATTAGTCCCATTTGCAGCCTTCGCCCCTGCCACATCAAGAACTTTGCCTGAATTGACATTAGTGATCACATAATAGTTAGTCGAAGAGTCAAAGCTAATTTTATATTTTTGGGCTGCAGTACCATTTTTACTATAGAGCTGAGCATTCGCGCTATTTTTTGATGAGGCGCCTGAAATATCGATTGCCTTCGAAGACGAAATTCCTGCCTCAATTACAAAAGTGCCATTATCGATTGTTTTGCCAGCATCGGTTCTTGCAAAGAAAAACTTCTGTGCCTTTGTATTATTGGAACGATATATTTGCACATTGGCGCCATTACGATTTGCAGCACCTGCAACATCGAGCACAAAACTGCGATTAAGTGCCGATGTTATCGTATAGCCCATCTTAGAGTTGCCTGTAATAATCCATCGTTGAGCGAGCGTTCCATTAGATTGATATTGCTGAACATTAGTTCCATTTGCGGCCTTTGCACCTGACACATCAAGCACTTTGCCTGAATTAATGTTTGTTAACGTGTAATAACCAGTAAGCGAGTCATAAGAAATACGAAATCTTTGTGCTGCTGTATTGTTGCTTTGATAAATTTGCGTATTGCCACCATTTGCTTTTGAGGCTCCCGAAATATCAAGAACTCGACCGGTATTAAGCGCAGTCTTTATAATATAGGTACCTGGGGCGATAGTTTGCGCTGGTATATTGGAGCTCGGTTTTGTTGCACCTGTTGCAGGAATAGATTGAGTTTCTTTATATGCGCATGCCGTGCAGCTACGTTCTTTTGCACCAGCGACATTTGCGGTCGGATTCTTAGTTGTTTTCCATGCCCCAAAGCTATGATTACTTGCGGCTTCTTTTTGCTGACAGACAGTACACGATTTCCAATGTTGCTTTGAATCATGCTGCCAAACACCATAGGTGTGACTGCTTGCATTTCCCTTATTGTGGCAAACCGAACAAGATTGCCAATGCTGATTTATATCATATTCCCATGAATCGAAAACATGCCCAGCTGCCTGCTCTATATAACCACATGTACTACATTGCTTCCAGTGTCCATTCGCATCATATTGCCAAGACCCAAAATCATGATTCCCTATACTTCCTTTTGCATTGCAAGTTGAACATAGCTTCCAATGTTGATTGGAATCATACTGCCAATCAACTGGATAGGTATCATGACTGCAGGTCACCAAAACAGAATAATAGCCATCCGTTGAACCCGTCTTAACAAATGCAACTTCTATTTTTTTATCATTTACGTTCCAATTTTCTTGATTTAACTGATACGCAACCAAAGGATACAAAATGTCATAAACACTAGGATACATATTGTATGAAGCAGGAACAGTAAACTCTGCCTTGTTGGCAGCAAGTTGATTTGCTATCTGCTCTTTAATCGGATCAGACCAATGTTTTATCTCGCCTGATTGAAGAAAATAATTATTTTGAAGTGAAGTACAAGGACGCCCACTAGCTACCTCATGATCACTATGAGCTGTCTTCATCAGATCATCAGTGAGGCCAAAATACAAATGACGCAAATAGATATATTCGTCCTTTTGCTCCTCCCCGTCCCAAGTGAGATCAATTTGGGTCCATTGCCCATCAAGTTTGACGCAGCTCCAAACGTGCCCATTTCCTGTCGCGCGCTCACAAGGTATCCCGAGTTTGCCCATAATAAGACTGAACGCCCGATGATAGCTTTCACAAGTTCCTGTTCCACGAGCAAGAACTCCTGATTCTCCGTCATAAAGCAGTGAGTTGTCGTAAGTAGCATTATTAATTATGCGATCATGCACATAGAGCGCTTTTTCATAATCAGTTGTGTAGCCTTGATTTAGACAATCCTGTGCAAATGATGTTGCAATTTGATCCACTGAAGGATACTTATCATCAGTAATAGTAAATGACTTAACAACACGGGTTGTTGTATACGGTTGCGAACCAACATCCATAACATAGAGACGCATGGTATAGGTTCCTGATGCTACAAACGTATAATCAAATGTATTACTCTCCGTATACTGTTTTCTTGACCAGTCCGCATCGTCGGTTTCATATCCGTTCAAATTAACATGCATATAATTTTGTAAATACTTATACTTTCCCGATCCACCCGATGCATGCATAGTGAAAGTGATAGGAACACCACACCGCAAACTTGATGCATCCCATTCCACATCCAAAGAGAGTGGAGCGGTTGTTTGCGTCTCTGCTACCGCTTGTGCTTCTGCATTGCTTTCGGTTTCTTGCTGACAAGCATTATCGCAAACCTCGTTATCGGACATCGACAACTCAAGGCCTGACTTCTTTTCAATATCTTTTTCTGAGACACTTGCTGCCGCAGCATCATCGTTAGTGGTCTGCGTTTCAATAGATTCTTGGACAGGATCATTCTTTTCGCCATTTAAACTTGGTTCAAGCGCAAACGAAACAGTAGGCATACATAACAACAATGCCAAAAAAATAGCTATTGCTTTAATGATCTTTTTACAAATGATCGTTGATGGATCAATATTTTCGAATTGCATCATCAACCGCCTTGGCTCTTTAACTAACTTTTTACTAATAACCAGCACTGCGCCAATGTTCCATTTGAGCTATACGTCTGAACTTTGGCTTTGTTGTAAGCTTTTGCGCCACTCACATCAAGCACTTTACCTAGCGGAGATGTCAATACAAATCCGCGAGAACCCATTGAGATCTTCCAATGCTGCGCAGCTGTTCCATTCGAAGCATATTGCTGAATTGCCTTTCCATTGGCTTTGCTAGCACCTGGAATATCAATCACCTTCCCAGAATTAATATTAGTAAAAGTATAGGTACCATCCGTGTTTTTTGAGATTCTAAACTTCTGGGCATTAGTCCCATTTTTTGAATAGAGTGTAATTGGTGCACCATTGGCCTTGCTAGCACCTGAAACGTCAAGAGCGTAATTTGGATTCACAGCGCTCACGACTGTATAAGTTCCTGGCGTAAATAATTCAGTTGCAGTAAACGACCACTGCTGAGCAATTGATGAATTAGAAGCATACACTTGAACGTTAGTTCCCGAAGATTTCTTTCCACCAGAAACATCTAACACTTTTCCAGTTGCCGCATTAGATAAAACATATTTTGAACCTGATACAAGAATCACCCATTTGGTAGTGTCACCTTGCAAGGGTTGCTGGCGCACATTGGATCCATTAACACCCAAATACATACCCGAATTAACATTTTGGAGCGTGTAATATCCACTTCCAGCTGAACGAACATACCACTTCTGGGCACTCGTCCCATTGGAAGCATAAATTTGCACATTGCCTCCATTGGTTAAGCGAGCTCCAGAGACATCAAGAACTTGGTTGTTCCCAAGCGCGCTTGAAATAGTGTAAGTACCTTCTTTAATGTTTGCCATTTGAGGAATAGTGGTAAATGCAAACTTCTGCGCATTTGTATTATTCGCTGTATAAATCTGAACGTTAGATTTATTTGCAAACTTCCCTCCTGAAATATCGAGAACCAAATTAGTATTCAAAGCGCTTCGGACAATGTAGCCATTTCCACTTTTGACCGCAATCCACTTTTGCGCTTTAGATCCATTAGATTGGTATTGCTGGACATTCGTTCCTTGTACAGATTTGCCACTTGCAACATCAAGAACCTTGCCTGATTGGACATTGGTAAATGTTATATAGCCTAGCGCATCATGAGCCACACGCCATTTTTGTGCTCCAGAATAATTATTCGCATAGAGCTGCACGTTCGCACCATTTGATGCCGAACCACCAGAAACATCTAACACATAAACTGCATTACCGAGCGACTTAATGCTATATACGCCATCTGCAATCACGCTTTTATTCTTTATTGCAAGCTCATCAGTCGTATTGGCAGCTTTAATGGTAAATGAAACCGTCTTGGTACCACTATAGCTTCCCGTTCCTTTAATAATGACCTGTGCAGTGCCAAGCCTATTATTATTTGAATAGGTAAGTGTATAATCCTTGCTTTTTACGAGAGTTTTAGTGCCTATACGCACGGTCGGTACAGGAGAAATCGCTGAACCTGCATAAGTATATGATGCATTAACTCCTGTTATTGTGGCTTTTGAGACATCTGTTGAAGTAGTGACTTGAGACTGACCTGTTTCAGTTTTATTTACAACAGCTTCTTTAACAGCTTTTTCAGCATTAATCATTCCCCATGCAGTTTCTGTAGTCTTTTGAGTGCCACTGGCAGTTTGGGTAAGAATTGATTTTACTTTTGCAGCTGTCAAAGAAGGGTTCGCGGCAATCATCATGGCAGCCGTACTTGTCACAACTGGTGCCGCCATTGATGTTCCTGTTAAGTAACCATAGGCTGATGTAGATGAACTCATCGTGCTATAAATTTGGTAACCGGGAGCAGCAACATCACACCACGTTCCATAAGAAGAGCCACCTGCACCGCTATCGTATGTCGCTCGACTTCCATCATTCTTGCAATTGATAACTGCAATAGTTGTATCGTAAGCTGCTGGATAAACCTTTTGAGTTGAATTGTAATTTCCAGCAGCACACACCATCACTACATTATTTGCATACAAATCTTTGCAAGCTGTTTGAAGTGTCGATGAGTCCTCAAACAATCCCAAGCTAAGATTCACAACTCTTGCCTTGTTGGTTTTTGCATACTGCATCGCCGAAACAACGTCGTAAATATTGGCAGTCTCTTTATTGTCGGAACTGATTCCATTAAATGCATCAATTGCAAATAGATCAACGATTTGATTGCTGTATTTTGTTGAACCTCCACTTGCCACGCCGGCTGCTCCAACACCATTATTTGCCTGTGCAGCCATAATCCCTGCAACATGCGTTCCGTGGGTAGATGAAGAAGTAATGCTCGAGTGAACTTTGCCGTTTACTAGCCCATCGCCTTGGAGATTCTCAAAAGTGGTTTTTCTATTCACACCTTCTCCTGTAGCAACTATTTCTTTAGACAACGTAAGATTAAGAACGTTTTTTAGATCTTGATGGTCTACTTTAGCGCCTGTGTCAATAGAGGCAATGCGCGTTTTACTTATAGACTGGGTTGCGAGATAATCCCACGCTTGCTCTGCGGAGATCGCCTTTAAATAACCTTGTGCATTGGTGTATCCGTTATCGTTAGGCTGAGCAAAAGAAACTGCATCGTCATCAAACAAAGCAACTGTATAATTCGGCTCCGCATATACAACCGCATCATCTTTTTCTATAGCCTCTATTGCAGTAGCCACTGTCATATCATCGGAAATAGTAACAAGTGACACCATCCCTGCACTAATATCACCAGCAGCGCTATCTAACTCGGCATCAATGGCATTGGCTGCTTCTACCATTTCATGTTCAGTTGCATTTTCGTCATACACTACGATCATTTCACCGGGAACATAGCCCAGCTCTTCTTCTGGGGTACTCAGCTCTTGTAGCGCTGCAGCCTTTTCTTCTTCGGTTAGCAAGACTGCATGATTGTCTTTTAATGAATCATCATCAGCAACGACGATATTATCTGAGACTACGCTCTCTGGCTCTGTTGCTGATTCTGAGTTATTTTCATTGGGTTCTAACTCATCGTCGCTACCCGAATCAACACGAGTCATATTATTGAGGTCTACTTCAGATGTGTTATCTGCAAACGCAAGATTAGTCGGCAAGCATAAAGAGCAAACCAGCACAATTGATAAAAAAACATTTAATAGACGTGGAGCCCGAATTTCCATATCTATTCCTCCATATAGGTATTTTTGCTAACCATTCTTAAAAATGGTAATGATTACATTATGGTAACATCTTCATTCCCTTTTTTCATTACCTAGCATCACAAAACGGTTACTATTGAGCCTATTCAGTAATAGCTCGTGTTGTATACCCAAAAGTAAAATAGCTGACCAAAAATCCCCTTATAATAGGCTTTATTCCTACTGTCTACTCAAGGGATCCAAGTGAATAAACAACGCCTATTAAAACTTTCTGCAACCGAAATCTTTTTTATTGCAGCAGCGCTTATATTAATGATTGGCCATACCATCTATTGCAACTCATATAGTCCGTCTAAATCGGTCATCTTGCTTTCTGCACTAACTATTGTTGCTCTTGTATCGTTGCTGATTTTTTATTTTTTTCTTAAGTATTCGGAACGATCTAGAGATTGGATTTTTCTCGCTGCTTTAATTGGAATGGGACTTTTCTTTTGTTTTCTCTTTCCGCCTGGCACCGTACCTGATGAACTACATCATTTTGAAAGCGCTTATTTGTATGCAAATGGGCTAGCAACTCTTGGCACAAGCACTCTTGACGTCAGAACCGATGATGCAATTTTTATATCTGAAATGTCACGTGACATCAATCAAGAAAACTTCCGTTTTGTTGCAAGTAACATCGCACTCTTGGCATCAAACACTGATCCCACAACAATTACGACAGTCAGCTCTTTTCCGATTAGCGGAAATCCTCCACAAGTACGCTTAGCCGCCGCATTAGGCATTTTTACTGGAAAATTATTTGGGCTTAGCTCTTTAATAACCTTTTATTTGGGTCGTCTTTTTAATTTAGCAAGCTACATAGCAATGGTTTTTATTGCCTATCGCATTACCCCAGTTGGAAAAAATATATTTGTAGCTATTGCCCTACTCCCTATGTCGCTTCATCTTGCAGCATCATATTCGTATGATCCTGCCATTATGGGATTTGCTTTTATATTCTTAAGCCTTCTCTTTAAATGTATCTATCAAGACCAAGCAATTTCTCGCAGCACCATTATTGCTATGATTGTGTTTGCAATCCTTCTCGCACCCTGCAAGTCAGTCTATTCATTAGTTATCCTGCTTGTATTCCTTATTCCCAACAAACGCTTTACCCAAAACAAGCATGCATGGTTATTTAAGGGTGGTGTCCTACTTGGTGCTGCTCTTGCATTTTGGTTTATCAGTCAATCGAGCATTACAGGCATTACCTCATCCACTAACCCAGAAGAACATTTAGATAATCGCGGCGGCGTGCTCGGTCATTATTACGATTTATCTGACTTGCTTGCTGCACCTTACAGCACACTCATTCTGTTCTTAAATACTTTCAACGAAATGTCTAGCTACTATCTCACCACCCTGGTAGGAGGCAGTCTTGGCTGGCTACAAGTCAATTTGCAACTCCCTAACTTTATGGTGTTTGTGCTTCTCATTGTTCTTTTGATCTCATTACTCCCCACACCAGAAGATCAAACCGAACCTTCGGTTCTCCAACGTTCTTGCTTCTTCTTAGTCTTCCTTGGTACAACACTCGGCGTTATTCTTTCAATGGTCATTGGGCATACTTTCGATACCGAAACAGTCGCGATGGGTGTACAAGGAAGATACTTTTTACCCGTTCTTCCCCTCTTGTTGCTAACATTGCGCACGCAGGCTATCCAAATCAAAAAGGAGTCTCGCTATGCAATCATATTTTTCTTGGTATGGTTTAATCTAATTTATCTTGTACGCATTTATGCCATGGCGCTTAATTTCTAATAATGCCATCTTGGTTTGTATAATCCTCTGTTATACAAACAACTACACAAGCGCAATGGGTACAACACACTGAATAACTCCACTTATAGAGAGGCTCAACAATCTTATGAAGGTATCGTTTGATTTAATGATTCGTGGCGATGGGGCTGCTTATTACCAGATATCTATTACAGGTTGTCCTAAGCCAGACAAACTAGCGATTGAGACTCATACAAGCAATGGAAATCCCTTTCCTGCCACCCTCATTCCTCTTACCCATACAGACAAACAAGACACATTTATCATTGCAACACCATTATTTGATGCTCCTTCAATAGATTTATCGCTTTCCTATCGTGACCATAATAGCTCGCATAGCATTTGGAAAAAGACTGTCGCTAAAGACCAATTAAAGTGGAATTCACGCTTTGCTTATAAAGCAAGAAAAAAACAAGCTGCTGCTATTCGAGATGTTGATCGAATTCAGCGAAAAGACAGCATCAATTTCACCACGGTGTTTTTTCATCTAAGCCACTTTACGAATCACACAGACGAATACATTTTAAAAGCTCTTCTCTCTACTCCAGCCAGTGTTCAAGATCTCACCATTTCAATCATTGATGGACAGGGAAATCCTGTTGAATTAAAGCCGCATTACGGAGAGACTCGTACCTCAAATAATGGTGTGGAAGAACGAAATTTACGCGCGTTTACCCTTCGTCTACCTTGTGACGACAAGACTTATATTCTCTTTTGTACTGACAGAGCTTCGGGACAAACAGGCTTTTTATGTCTTGACCCTATCTCAAAAATCCGAATCGAAGAACGCCAAAATCCTCATGATTATAAGCTTGCTTGGATTAGCAATTATGAAAAATGGTTTATGCAGCAAAGTAGTCTTTCGACTGAGGAGCCATTTTCCTCAGCTACTACTTTTAGCATTGTGGTTCCACTCTATAAAACACCTACCCAATTCCTGAAAGAAATGATTGAGTCGGTACAAAATCAAACATATCAGAATTGGGAGCTTATCTTAGTTAATGCAAGCCCAGAAGATGAAACACTGCGTGACAATCTTGCCTTGTATACGGATCCACGCATCGTCATCATTAACCTTAATGAGAACAAAGGTATCGCAGACAATACCAATGTAGGCATCAAAGCTGCCCACGGAGACTATGTTGCTCTTCTTGATCACGATGACATTCTTGCTTGCAACGCGTTAGCGGAATATGAAAGAGTGATTTCTACCCACGATGACATTGCCGTGATCTATTGTGACGAAGACCTTCTTCTTCCCGACAATGTCCATGCTTTCCCACATTTTAAATCTGATTTCAACATCGATTTGCTACGGTGCCATAACTACGTCACGCATTTTCTTGCAGTAAAGCGCGAACTGATACAAGATCTTTTATTACGCTCAGAATACGATGGTGCACAAGATTACGATCTTATTTTACGCCTCTCTGAACAAGTTGATACGTTCTACCATGTCCCTCAAGTTCTTTACCATTGGCGCATTCATGAACAATCAACCGCTGCATCAGCAGACAATAAGCCCTATGCAGATATCGCTGGTTGTAAGGCACTGCAAGCCCATCTTGATCGCATTGGTCTTAAAGGAACTGCATGCCGCACCGATCTCCCCTGTCTTTATAAGGTTGATTATGAAGTTATCGATCGGCCTCTTGTCTCCATTATTATCCCCAACAAAGACAACATAGACACACTGGATCGTTGTCTCAACTCTCTTTTACATAACACCAGCTATAGCAATATCGAAATTATCATTGTAGAAAATAACAGCACAGAAGATAAAACCTTTGCTTACTACAAAACGCTTGATAGTGACCCACGCATCAAAGTAGTGACTTGGTCGGATAGCTTTAATTATTCTGCTGTTAATAACTATGGTGCTCAATTTGCTCGCGGAGACTACTTACTCTTACTTAATAATGATGTTGAATCTATCAATCCCGATTGGCTCACCTCCATGCTGTCTCTTTGCCAACGTGAAGAGGTAGGTATTGTCGGCGCCAAACTACTTTATCCCGACAACACTGTTCAACATGCTGGCGTTGCCATGCTTAAATGCTTCGAATCCTATGAGATTGGTGGCGCTATTCATATCTTTGCCAACATTGATAAAGACGATCCCGCCTATCAGGCACGTGCTATCTTGCGTCAAGATCTATCGGCCGTCACTGCAGCATGTCTTTTAACAAAAAAGAAGCTCTACGATGAGTTGGGTGGCCTTGATGAGACCTTTGTTGTTGCCTACAACGACATCGACTTCTGTCTCCGCGTGCGAGAAGCTGGCTACCTCGTAGTTTTCGACCCAGAAGCAAAACTCTACCATTACGAGTCATTAACACGCGGCCCTGACGACTCAAAAACTTCTCCCGAAAAGTTCGCACGTTTTATTAAAGAACAAAGTTTACTTCGTGCACGCTGGAGTATGTATTATGCCAAGGGAGACCCGTATCATCCACCTTTTTTTGGTATGTCAGTTAACTAGCGAAGATGCCGCCTAGCAAGCAAACGCCTCAATTAACGTGCGAGAGTGGTTAGATGGCAAAAAGCTTAGTGCCAGCAAAACTAGCACAAACGCGAACAAAAGACACGCTCATCGAGACCACTTTGCGCAAGTCCATCGCCAATAAAAACAAGGCTTTCTATGGAAGATTTATGCTGCGCGAGATAGTCGAGCGCTGCCTGGATGCTCCCCAACTGCGTCTCATCAACAAGCAGCAAACATCCTTTGCTATGGGCGATGGCACTTCCGGCTGATTGCAAATCAAACCAATGTGTCGCAGAGCCCAAAAAAACTTGACGGCATTCATTGGCACAAAGAGCTGAAAGGACAATAAATCGATCGTCCTGATTATGTTGGACAACCTCACACCTACACTTTTCAACCTTTACTTTTGCATCATTGGATTGAACATTGCGTTGGGCCTCAAGCAATATATTAGATTGGGTAGTAAAGTGAACATTGGATTGAGCAAGTAACACTTCTGCTTTTTCTCCAAGCACTAATGCTCTAAATTGCATAATGCTCTTTTGCTCTATTTTGTTAACACACCCTTCGGACAGCATAAGAACAGGTATACCCTGCGTATACAAATACGGTGACACCGCCATTGCTTCAGGATTATCCTCAAAACTCACCAGTAAGACTTCATCGTTCCATAGGTCTCTTGCTTGCCCGTAGTCAAACACTTCGCAAGAAAAATCAAAAGGATCTTCATTAACGCCAAAAACCACAACCTCAGGATGCCACGGCAGCGTATTAATTTGATCCATAGCCTCCTTCATGCAAAGACCACAGTCAAAAATAAAGATGGTCTCAGGCTCACAGTTATATAAATACGCCTCAACTGATTCTGGTATTGCCAAACGTCCAGTAGGAAGAACCGGTGCTTGATACGCAGCAGCAAGAGCATTGGCCACTACTGAGTTACAATGCGTGCTGTCGCAAGCAAGCGCTACCGTTTTTGGAGTTTCCTTACCCCATGCATTCATCACTAATTTAGAACAGATGGCATTAGCGTTCTCACCCGTAATGGTAGTAGCCAATCCTTTTGGGATCTGCAATGAGCTTGACTCTACAATCGTTCTAAAAATAGCCTGTTCAGCATCCGTATCACCTGTTCTACCACCAAGGGCACCATAAATACGACATACTTCTTCGGCTTCACCCATCAAACGAACATGGCCTTTTTCGATCCAAATGGCCTTGTTGCACAAACGCGCAATCTGAGCATTACTATGCGAGACAATCAATACTGTGACACCATGTTGCTCAATAAGTTCACGGATGCGATCCTCGCACTTCTTTTGGAACATAAAGTCACCAACAGAGAGAACCTCATCGACAATAAGAATGTCAGGAATAATAATGGTCGCAATCGCAAACGCAATACGGCTTACCATACCCGAAGAATAATTCTTCATAGGCATATCAAGGAACTTTTCCACCTCAGCAAAAGCAACAATCTCATCAAAGTGCTCGTCAATAAATTGCTTTGAGTATCCCAACAATGCACCATTAAGATAAATGTTTTCACGCGCTGAAAGATCCATATCAAACCCAGCGCCAAGTTCAATCAGGGGCGCAATATTACCTTTAACTTCACAGGAACCATTAGTGGGATCTAAAACGCCTGCAATAATCTTTAAGATAGTCGACTTACCTGAACCGTTGGTTCCCATGATGCCAAATACATCGCCTTTTTTGACCTCGAACGAGACATCATCGAGTGCGCGAAACTCCTCAAAAAAGAGCTGTCGTTTAAGGAGCTGAATGGCATACTCTTTAAGACTATTGAGTTGCTCAGATGCCATATTGAAGCTCATAGTGACATGGTCTACTGAAACGACCGTTTCTCGAGGATCATCCTCAAAAAGCGAAGAATCGCCAACTACCAACCGTGATGTATTTACATTTTCGGGCATGTCTTAGTCCTCGTTATAGTGTCGTTTTTAGTGTTCTGCTATACATGTACATGCTATACATACAGAATGAATTTCTTTTGCTGCTTTTTGAAGACGAGCCAACCAATCAAAAGCATCACAATGCCTGAGACAACGCAAAAGATGACATCGGCACCACTAGGTGCAGTGCCATACAGAACAACATCACGGAAGAAATTTACAAAGTGATACATAGGATTGGCATCCATAATAGGCACCATCCAGTCAGGCAAAATATCAACAGGATAAAAAAGCGGCGTTGCATAAGTCCACGCCATAATGAGTACGCTCCATAGATGGATTACATCACGGAAAAACACCGCCAGCGCAGCCAGCAAGAGACCGAACCCTAAGCTAAACATAAAGAGAAACACCAACAAAACAGGTACGAGAAGGACATACCATGTTGGAAGGACCTGGAAAAAGATCATAACGAGAGCAACGGCAATCAGTGAGATGCCAAAATTAAGCAGCGCAAACGTAACTTTTTCTAAGGGAAACAACACCTTATTAATGCGGATCTTCTTAATAAGTGGCGCCGAATCAATAATGGAATTCATTGCCGATGTGGTTGCATCAGACATAAACGTAAAAAGGGTTTGCCCCAAGATTAAATACAGCGGAAAGTTTTCAATCTGAAAGCGAAAAAACGTTGAGAACACCGCCGATAAGACAATCATCATCAGCAAAGGATTTAGTACAGACCAAACAACACCAAGAGCACTGCGGCGATATTTAAGCTTAAAATCTTTGCCGACAAGCGATGACAGGATAAACCAATCGCGTTTAAGTTTTGTCTGTGTTGCTTGAGATTCAGCCATATTACTTGTCTTCTCATCATCCTTCTTGATGTCATCGAACTTTAAGAATAGCACAGAGTAAAACCGAGTACGTAGACCACCAATAGTCAAGCGTACGTGATGTGGATAAGCGGGAAGGTCTGCTAATGCCTCGATTTGTTGGTGTCTAGCTATTAATCGTCCAACGCGTAGTAAGCGTTGTTACGTTTAAGATTTGGGTTGCCATATGGATCCCTATGCGCAAAAGGCTCGGGCCAACGCGTCATAAAGAAGTCGCGCTCTTTCTCCCATCGCGCTTGCTTCACGGGATCAGCAACTTCTCTACCGCGAGATACAAACTCATAGTGATAAAGTTCAGCATACGGCGTAAAGGCAACGAGATAACCTGCTTGTTGAACACGTAGACAGAAGTCTACATCGTTGAATCCGACGGCTAGGGCTTCATCATACCCGCCCAACTCGTCAAAAAGCGAACGCGAAACCATCTGGCAAGCACCGGTCACTGACGAGAAATTGCCTGGCCTTACCGCCTTGGCTAAGTAGCCCTCACGCTTTGACGAAAAGTCTTGATTGACATGAACCACGGCATCAAAAGGTCCCACTTCCATACCAGCATGCTGCGTAAGATGGTCACGAAAATACAGTTTTGCACCCACAACTCCCACTTCAGGTCGTTGTAGATAACCAACCATTTCTTCAATCCAGTCAGGCGTTATTACTTCGGTATCGTTATTGAGCAGCAACAGATAATCACCATGCGCCTGGCTAGCGCCAAAATTGATCAAAGCAGAGTAATTGAAATTGCCGTCTTTTTGCGGCCACTGCACTACACGGACACGAGGGTTGTATTGCGGCAGCCGCTGATAATATTCAAAGGTTTCAGGTTCAACACTGTTATTCTCCACCACGATAATCTCAAACTGAGAAAACGTGGATCGCTCCACAATAGATGTTATGCACGCATCGAGCACATCGACATAGTCTTTGCTCGGAATAATAATGCTGACGATGGGGTGCGTGACAACGGGCTGCTCAGCGATCACATCCTTGATGCCGGGAGCAAGACACGAAGCAGCAGGATGTGCATCGATAAGATCTGACGTGGTGTCCCCAACCGGCAGGTCATAGCGAACGCGGTAGACAAATGGCGTGTTGGTTGTTTCTACGCAAGCCGCAATATTGCGAACATCAAGATGGCGCTGCAGGGCGATTTGGCCAGCACGTTCTGCATACGGCTTAACATCCTTGTTTCCTGTACTGGTTGACTCTTCATGAATGCGCCAATGATATAAAATGCGCGGGATATGAATGAGTTGATCATCGAGCGCTTCAAGTGGCGGATTTGGTGAATCCATTGAGTTAGACAAAGGCGATAAATCTGATGATGAAGCCAAAGCGCGACGCACCATTTTGAGCGTCACATCATAATCTTGAGCGCCGGAAACCGCATCGTCAGACAGATCTTCCTCTAAAAGCGCTGATCTACGTACCATCAAAAAGTGAGTCACATAGTTGTGGCTGTAAAGCAGATCGACATTGATTTTCGACTTGAAGGCAGGCTGGATATATGTGCCTGCTTTTTCGAAAAGGTCCTCATCACAGTACAGCAAGGTCGCGTTGGGGTGATTGTTGATAGCCTCAACATAATGGTAGAGCGCATCGGGCTCTAGAAGGTCATCGTGATCCAAAAAGGCCACAAATTCACCGCGCGCTTGCTCAATCCCATAATTCGTATTGGTGACGATATTGCCTTCGCCGCCAAGGGGCAGGTGCCTTATTACAGGCGCGCGATCACTAGCGGCCGCGCGCGCTTCCTGCTTGCGACCATGCATCTTATTGTTCTCATACACACGATCAAGCTTTTGACTATACTCTTCAGCACATTTGGCCGGCACATCAGAGGTTGCGCACGTAGCATCAACAAGAAGAAGCTCCCAATGAGGGTAACTTTGCGCGACGACCGAATCCAACAACTCCTTAAGGTAGCGTTCTTGAGAATTGAAGCACGGCACGATTACGCTAATCAGCGGCTCGTGGGCAAACTGATGCGATCGCTGGCGCGCAAGCTCATCTTTGGTGGCGCAATGCGTTTTGAACCACTGCTGATAAGCCGCATCATCTGCGCGCGCATCTTTCATATACTTCCAGGTTTCATATTTGAACGCCTCATAGGCACCCGGATTGATCGCGCAAAACCCGGGCTGGATTTGCCCTTTTTGATCTAATGCGGCATTCTCGCCAGCGCCCTGTTTTGGATCCGGCTCGGCATTTTCATTAGCATCCTGTTTTGAGTTCGATACGACGCCCTCTCCAGCTCCCTGCCCCGGATCTGATGCGATAAGCGTGAAATAGCGCTGATCAACCGGCAACTCAATCGAGACAAAAAGTGCGTGAGGTGTATCAGGGCCTGCGCTCTCTTGAAATTCAAAAAAATACTGCGTGAAAGCGATGGGGTTACCCACACCATCAAGCACCTGAAGTTCTGGTTTTGTCTCAGGAGAGCCCTGCCAACAAATGCGCGTACGCCAGATAATAGAGTCATCGCCTTCAAGATAACGCATGATTTGAAGTTGGTAACGATTTTGCGTAAACCCACGTTCATAGTCGCGAATCTCTGCACAGAGTTCTTTACGCAACCGATAATTAATGCGCGATTCCCATTTAATCTTCTCGTAGTTAAACGTGATTGAGCCAAGATGTCTCACAGCTGGATCTTTACTCACTACATCAACGGTAATCTCTTTGGCATCCAGAAGCGGGATTTGCAGCACCCAGATTTGGGGATCATCGGTTGGAAAAATCGAAGCCGGAAGCGAGACTGGAATCGAAGCCAAAGGAGCAACGGCTGACACTAGCGCACAAAGCTGCTCGCCAGGCCAAACATCTTGGATCTTGAGTTTGGCGTAAAACGATCCATCACCCCGACAGCCGCCTAAGTTCTTTATGCGTTTGCCCATTTGTTATCTTCCCATCAACTTCCGCACTACTCGCTTTGCAAATCCGCCCTGCTGACGATAGGCCCGCAGTAACTGCTTGGCTTCCTTGTCAGAGAGCATTGTTTCTCGCATGCTAGCGCACAAAATTTGCTTGACTGGTTCTGGCGATGCGCTTTCTCGTACTGTCTCAATATTCCAATACTGCAACAAGATCGGCCGTACAAGACCCAGGATCTCGTTGCGTTGACCTTGCGGAAGATCGAGCGTTTCATTAAGAAGGAACTCGACAACCCATTCCATCATGTGCGCTGGACAAGCGCTCAACAAAGATTGTTCGCCGGCCGGTTTGTCGGCTGATTTGCCAACCTGAACAACCTGATCGGAAAAATCATCTCCCACATATGATCCTGGCTTGTTAGCATCCGCCAAAATTACTGCGGTAATGTCAACGTGTTTTTGCATCTTCGTGAACGGGTCTTTAACTACCCTATCCATTAAAGAACCTTCGCGCGCAACCCGATACTCATACAACTTATTCGAGATAAGGACAGTTTTATGAGCACGGGGATAGAGCGCAAAATGAAATATCTGATCTTCACCAAACGCAACCGATTCATCAAAATAGAGGTCGTTGTCACGCAGAAAATCAGTTCGCACCGCCGTGCGCCAAGCAAAAGGACGCGACATTTCCTTAAATAAAAGATCAGGATGAAACGATTCATACACCACATCGCGCGGTGACAAATGCTGCGTAAGCCAAGGGTATGCTGCCTCTCGCGGATAACAATGCGCACCAAAGGTCACCACATCAGGCTGCTCGTTCGCAAACGCCTGAACAATGACTTCTGCAGCATCGGGCGTAAACCGATCGTCCGAATCCAAAAAACAAACAACAGGTGCGTTGGCGGCCTTGATCCCCGCATTGCGCGCAGACGATAAACCGCCATTTTCCTTGTCAATGATGACAATGCGTGGATCTTGTTCCTGACGGCGCTCTAGGATCTCGCGCGAGTTATCAGTTGACCCATCGTTAACACAAAGAATCTCAAGGTCAGCACACGTCTGCTCCGCCAGCGAATCAAGACACCAATCAAGATAATCGGCCACATTGTAGACCGGAACAATTACGGAAAGTTTTGGTTTTTGCGCCATAATTCCCCTCTAGCCTGTACTGCCTCTAACGGCGCAGAATGCTCGCAAGTGCGCTTGGGCCACCTAACTTGAAATAATACCAAGCTTTAGCAGGAAGCGATGGGGTTTTTGGATATACCTTATCAAACGCATCAACATCGTTCATGAGTGCGTCATGATTGAGTCGCTGATACGGTTCAAAAAATTCAGGATTATAGTGCCCGATGGCCTGCTTAGCGCGCAAATCATCTGCTCCCTGTTGGATGAATGCCTTACGCACATCCCGTGCTAGGCGTTGGTAGTTCCATAAATAATTATCGTATGCAATACGATAAGCAATTTGAGATAGATAGCCATCTGCATTGATATTCTTTGATTCAGCGTCCTTGGAGCCAGAAGCGTCTATCTTGTCGGAATAATCCTCAAGGACGCGAGCACTTTTCGATTCAGATTTTTCGAGTGCTTCCACCACCGCATCAATTTCCGCAAGCTCTTCTATCACACAATAAGCCTTTTTAGGATCATTAACTGACGAAGACTCATTGTCTTGCCGATAGTGCAAAATAGGCGCATCAACTAAACATACCTTGTGGGTATACGCAAACACCTTAAACGTGAAGCTTAAATCCTGAAAACTGGCACCAGGAGTTTCTAAAAAACTAATGTTGTGCTCTGCAAGATAAGAACGTTTATAGAGCGCCGACCAAATTGACGGAATCATAAAAAAGATGCCTGGCAATTTATACGGATCAGCAACCATGCACGCAATCGCAGCAGAGATGCCAGGGTCGCTAGAAGCATCAGCATCACCAGAAGCCTCATAGCCAGAAGCTTCACCGCCAGAAGTTTTATGGCCAGACGACTCGCAAGAAGAAGATGATCCCACAACAAGGTGCTCAATTCGTGCGGCATCTTCAAACCACGCTGGCTTCACAACCTGAATCAGCTTATCCTTTGGCTGCGGTTTACTCCAATAAAACCAATAGTTTGCTTTGGTGACATCCGCATCGCTTATCTGTGCTGCCTTATAGAGCGTTTCAAGCGCCGTTGGTTCATATATATCATCAGGTTCTAGGATAGCAATGTAATCCCCTTGAGCTTCTGCAAGCCCACGGTTCATAGAGGCGCCATAACCTGAATTAGGCTTGTCGATGAGCCTAAAGCGCGCGTCAAGCTTACAAAATTCAGCAACGATTGCACGTGAGTCATCAGTTGACCCATCGTTAATACAGAGGATTTCAATGTCGCGCAGCGTTTGATCGGCCACCGAAAGAAGAGCTTCGCGAATATAGCGCTCAACATTATAGATAGGCATCAGCACACTTATTTTTGGCATTCGCGCTCCCTTCTTTTTGTTTCTAACGACTTCTTGCCGCGTTTTTTCATGGTGTGGTTACAATAGTATCATTGTCGTTATTGCATAGAGGAGACCAGAATGTCATTGTTGTCGCTTGTTGTTCCTTCGCACAATGAAGCAGAGAGTCTCCCCTTCTTGTTTGATGAGATTAACCATGTAACACAAGAAATGATGCAAGAGCATCAAGATCTTGCAGTCGAAGTCATTGTGGTAGACGATGGATCAACCGATCATACGCTTGACGTGCTTAAGCAATACAGTGCGGATCAATCACAGACACAAGCCCCACTAGTTTTCTCGCTTCGCTGGATTTCTTTTTCACGAAATTTTGGGAAAGAAGCTGCTCTTTATGCAGGACTCTGCAACGCTCATGGTGATTATGTAGCAACCATGGACGCAGACCTTCAAGACCCACCATCTCTTCTGCCTACCATGTACGACATTCTTACCACAACCGACTATGATAACGTTGCAACGTATCGCACCACACGAAAAGGCGAACCGCCTATCCGTTCGTTATTCGCCAAAATGTTCTACAAGTTGATCAACAAGCTTTCAAAAACAAAAATTGTCGATGGGGCTCGTGATTACCGCATGATGAATCGCACTATGGTTAATGCCATTCTGAAGATGGGGGAATTTAACCGTTTCTCTAAGGGTATTTATGGTTGGGTTGGCTTTAAAACCAAATGGCTCCCTTTTGAGAATGTCGAGCGTGTCGCAGGAAAAAGCAACTGGAATTTCTTCAGCCTTTTCTCCTACTCTCTCGAAGGCATTTTAGCGTTTTCGACAAAGCCGCTTTCCATTGCTTCAATTAGTGGCATTGTGATGTGTCTTGTCGCTTTCATAGCACTCATTATCATTATCGTAAAAACACTTCTTTTTGGGGACCCTGTATCGGGTTGGCCTTCTCTGGCTTGCCTCATTCTTTTCGTTGGAGGTCTTCAACTACTCTGCCTTGGCATCATTGGCAAATACCTTGCTAAAACATATTTGGAAACAAAAGACCGTCCCCTTTATCTTATACGTGAAACCAACTTGGAGGATCCCGTTCAATGACCCTTACAGCAACGCGCGTACGCAATTTTTGCCTTTGGGGCGCTGGCTTTCTAATACCCATTGCGCTACTTTGTCTCGTAAGTAAACTTTGCAACGTCTACCCTTTTGGAACAATCTCCTTTTTGACGGAAGACCTCCTTTACCAATACGTTGATTTCTTTGCTTGGTTCCAGCGCATTTTGTCAGGTGATGCATCAATTTTCTATAGTGCTTCCCAAGCTTTAGGAACCAATACCTGGGGCCTGTATAGCTATTATCTTGCTAGTCCTTTTAACCTTTTGGTTGTATTTTTTGATCAAGAGCATCTAACCGATTTTGCCTTTTTGATCACCGCGCTTAAACTCGGCTGCATTCAAATTGCAACCATGTTTTTTCTCCGCAAGCGTTTTGGATTATCGCTGTGCTTATCGTTAGTGCTCGCTCTCGGCTTCACTTGTTCATCCTGGACAGCAAGTCAGCTTCGCAATCCTCTTTGGCTTGATGCGCTTATCCTTTTGCCCTTACTGGCTTATTCAGCTCACACATTCATTGTCGATGGACACTGGAAGATGTTTACGGCTTGGCTTGTAGCAGCCATTGTCACCTGCTGGTATACAGCATATATTCTGATTCTCTTTTTAGCGCTCTATTTATTCTTTGAGTTTTATCTTGCATACTGCAAAGAACCTACGCGTTTCACCAAACAGCAGTTAGGAAAAAGCATCCTGCGCTTTATAGGTATTCTTGCACTCACACTTCTTCTTACAGCATGGACTTTTGTTCCAACTGTTTTAAGTATGATGGGTGATACTAGCACAGCTATCATCGGCATTGAGCAGACATCACTTTTCACCACCATCTCCCATCATCTGCCTCTTGTTTTAGCAGTAGGCGTCGTTGGCATCTGCTTCTTGGTGGGTTTTATTACTTTAATTCGCACAAAACGCCTACAGCCTAAAACCAAACTAATCATAAGTGCTCTTATTGTATTGATTATTGCTGCTTGCGTAGTCGTATTACGAGCAAAACTCCACCCAGCTTTGCTCTATACGGATCTTACCAGTATCGTTGCAGGCTTCATCCCTGGAACATGGTCTCTAACAACCCCCCAACTTTTCGGAGCAACACTTCTTACTGTTCTTTCTATTGCTTGTCTTTTCTATAAAAAGATTGACCTTCGCATTCGTATAGCCTCGCTCCTTCTTCTCGCGTTCTTAATCATGAGCACATTTACCTCCCCTTTGTACTTTGTATGGTGCGGCATGAGATGGCCCAATGGTTTCTATTGCCGCATGTCGTTCTTGGCAATTTTTATCATGCTTTGGATTGCCGCATTATTCATGCAACAACTAGCACAATCATCTCAACAAGCAGAGAAAGCGAAACATGCAGCGCACTACCAAATGCTCTTCATTTTTAAGTCTCCCTATAAAACAATTTTGATTGCTACGATTCTTTTCCCACTGTTCATTTTTGTCCTCAATCTGATAGGTCTTGGTTCTGGAGGATTAGAAGCTATTATCGCCCCGTTACTATCCCTTCTCATAGGTGTAGGTATCCTTCTGTACTTCTACGCTAAAACAAAACAAGTTTCTCTTTTTAAAACAAATTTATGCCTTCTTTTAGTAGGATTGCTTGTCTTTGCTGAAATCTCTTGCTCATTTATTGCTGTTTGGAAACACCTCTATACCGGCTACTTGCAGGAAAGTGAAATTGCTTACGTACAAGCTTCAGAACAGCAATGGAATACTCTTAAAGAACAAGACTCCAACACGTTTCGGTTCACCAAAACATACCGTCGTGCTATTGCTGTTTTCAATGAAGGTATGACACAAGGATTCAATGAATTATCTTCGTATAGCTCAGCACATAATGGCAATGCAATTAAATTCTTAAACGAACTGGGATATAGCCGCGAAGGCGAGTTTTCGACCGCCTATCAACAGCCCCTCCTCAGTGCCGATGCCCTTCTAGGCGTTAAATACATTGCCAGCAAAAATAAGCCAGCAGGATGCGAGGCAACCACGCTACAAGATATCTACAACAATCCTTATGCGCTCTCTCTTGGATACGGAATCTCTCCACAAGCGGCCAAAGACGCACTATCGCTTACCTTCCAAAACACAACTAATCCTTTCGAACGGCAAAACAAGCTATATAGTGCACTCCTTGGTCGTGACATAGAAGTCTATAAGCCCTGCGCCTACACTGTAGAATCTCAAGTTGTCGATGAGGCTAACGACATACAAGAAGAAACTTACGCCGTAACCACACCAAATAATACGTTTACTTACGGCTATGTTGTAACGCATAGCGCTGTACCCTGCTTCGTTACTATCAACGCAACAAATGGAGAATTCGCTTCAACTCCACCTGCAGTTTTCCAAGAAAATGAACGATTCAATCAAAACATTTTCTGCCTTAATCCATCCACAACGCCTGAGCCAACTGTGACTCCTTCGAATTATTTGTCAGATACACCAGTAAAAGCATCTGACTACACGGTCATTCTTCAAAAAGATCCAACGTATGCCGAAGCTTCTCATAATGAGCTTATACAAAACCCCAATAAACATGCTATGGAATGCGTTTTCTATACACTTGATTGGGATGTCTTTACTTCTGCTATTAATGAACTCAAAGAACAACCAGTTACTTTTGATTCATTTAATGATGGATATATTGAAGGAACTATTAACGCAGACGCTTCCGAAGATATATTGCTATCCATTCCTTATGACAAAGGATGGACTATTCTCCTGGATGGAACAGCTGTTCAGCCTTCTCCGGTATTAGATGGAGCCCTCACTTTGATCCCCATTAAAGAAGGAACTCATAGTCTTACAATGCATTACATATCGCCTGGATTTATTCCCGGTTGTGCAATTAGTGGCTTAACTGTTGCTGTATTGATTTTCTGTGCGGTTTGGAATCGCCGTCAT
>CAJMOJ010000012.1 GCA_905215035.1 uncultured bacterium | reverse complement strand
ATAATCTAACCTCAACTTCTTGTGCGATCGTGTCTGTTTTGCTTTGTGTCCACCAAGATAACCGGTGTTTAAGGTGGTAAATTTCTACGTTACTAAATGCAAAATAGTTTATTTGCTCAAGTACGGTAAGCGTACTTACGTTAATCGGTAGATGGCATGATGGTAGGGAAACACTAGTCGTGTGTTTGCCTAATGATAGAGAGATAGAGAACGAAAAGAGAGATTTCAGTACGAGAGATTTCAGTACGAGAGATTTCAGTACGAGCGATTTCGGTACGGATAAAGCATCTAAGCGCCTTATAGGAGAATGTAGTTCATGAAATATCGTGCAACAATTGTTTCTCCCCGAGGAGAAGCGCCCAAAACATCAACGATAGAATTTGAGAGCGAGCATCGTGCGGGGTCAAAGCACAACATCCAAGATGCACGTTATAAAATGCTTGAGATCTATGGAAAAGAAGCAGTTTCTTGGACGGTCAAAGATATTGAGCGTGCCGACGAATCGGTGCAGGGCCAAGAACAACTTATGCTTGATTTTAGAGAACCCGTTGAACCACCCAAACGTAAAAAACGTACAGTAAAGCGGGGCATTGCTTAGTTTTTCTCAAGTAGGTTTTGTGTCTGTTTCCCATTGGACTTCAGTGATCTTAACTTTGGTGGTCTTGGTCTGGTCTGGTTTTAGTTTGTGCTGTTTTGGTCTGTTCGGCTCCTGTTTTTGCCCGTGCGGCCTCTGCTTGAGCGAGAAGGGCTTCTTCCTCTTTTGTCATAAAGCGTCTAGGATCAAGAACCGCATCGAAGGGTTCTTTGTAAGCGTGCGGATCAGGTTCAGTCGTAGCAGTCGCTTTACTTGCCAACTTTGCAATGTTGCTAAATCGAGTGTTATGGAGGCGATGCCCCATTTCACGTGCAGCGCCATGACCATAGATGCCAAAATCAAAACTCGCAGCATATGCGCAAAAGACACCAAGGGCTAGATAGGGAAGAGCGGCGAGACCAAAGGTTTCTACGCCAATAAAGAAAGCGGCAAGAGGGCAACGTGTTGCGCCGCAAAAAAAGGTAGCTAATCCAATTGCAGCTGCAAAGGGAGCTGGTATACCAATGATGCCTCCGAGCGTACATCCCAATAAAGTGCCTATAGTAAACATCGGCATGATCTCGCCGCCTTTGTAGCAAAAGCCAAGAGCAATAATGGTAAGGAGTGCCTTGATGGCAAAGTCCCACGTGCCAGCATTTCCTGCCATTGCTTGAGTGAGAAGATTGCCACCCATGCCCTCAAAGGCGGTCCAATTGTTGCAATAAACAAGAGCGATAAAGATGCCGCCGCCAATTAAAATGGAAAGATAAGGATTTTTTATAAGGCGCTCATTGACATGTTGGGTTTTTCGTAAGATGGTTCCAAAAAGCGCTCCCGCAACACCACACAAAATTGATACGAGAAGCGATAAAAAAATCATATGGATAGTTAGATCCGGAATTGGTGCTTGAGGGATGATATCGCCAATACCAACTGCTCGGCTGATCCCTGCGCCGATAAAGCATGCAAGGAGTAATGAGGGAAAATGATGGGTGATGCTTCCCTTGTAACGCGAAAGCTCCCATACAAAAAAGGCTGATCCGAGTGGCGCAAAAAATAAGGCAGAAAAGGTTGCTGCCATTCCCGTTGCTGCAGCATATCCATATTGGACATTATGTTGTTTATCACTGCGTATTGCTTTGAGTTTAAATGGCCTACCAATAGTTTCGCCCAACGATGCTCCCATTTGCAGTGCAGCAGACTCTTTACCGACTGATCCACCGCCAAGAACAGACAAACAGGTTCCTAAAAGAATACCTGGTGCAAGAAAAGCAGAAACTACTCTGTTTTTACGTATAGAATCCACAACGTGGCCTGTAGAAAGATAGACATTCAGATCGAGTGCCTTATATAAGAAAATCGAGACAATACCAAGAACGGGGAGTAAAAACAGAGTCCAAGGGTAGGCCTGATTTACCTTATAGGCAGCATCGATGCAGATGCAGAGCAAGATAGAGGCTCCTGCGCCTACAACACCCATAACAATGCCAAAAAGGGTATGGCGAACAACTTGTCCTTTTTCGAGCGTAGGTAACTTCATGAAGGTCCTCACTTGAAACTTGTAGTGCAGCGATCAAATTGGGAAACGCTTGACTACGTTAGCAACTGCAGTATTTGGTTGGCATTGTTCCAATTACTAGTAATTGCTTTCTGTTGTTTTTACTATTGCACTATTCAGTATTGCAATACTGCCGATCTTGTTTTGCTTGTAACAAAATCTCGTCACCTGATTGGAAAGAAACTGTTGCTGTGTGAGGAAATAAAGTTGCCTAAAAGGTCCTAAACTAAAAAGGTCTTACTGATAAGGCATTAAATAAGATTTTACTGATGAAGTGCATCATTACGAGGTAGGAGGGGTACTTGTGACGCTGGATTTTATCTCTCTTACGATTATTGTTGCTATTGCTGCGATAGCCCCTCTTATCACGCGCATTATTCCTAAACGAGCGGTTCCTGAAATTGTGATTCTTCTTTTTGCAGGCGCTTTTTTGGGATCGAATGCTGCAGGACTGATCCAGGTCGATGAAGCAATTCAACTTATTTCAGATCTTGGACTTGCTTTCTTGTTTCTTTTTGCTGGCTTTGAGATTAGTCCTGCCAATTTGACAAATAAGCAGGGACGACGAGGATTTCTCACTTGGGTAGTTTCATTTGGAGTTGCGTATGGTGTGATGATGGGTCTATCGCTGGTTGCAAAAGTGAGCTTTGATGTTCTTGCTGTTACTATTGCGCTGGTTACAACAGCGCTTGGAACGATCCTTCCTATTTTGCAAGAGCGTCAGCTGATGGGAACTCCCGTTGGCAATGCGGTGTTGTCGTATGGGACATGGGGTGAGTTGTGTCCCGTTGTGGCCATGGCTCTTTTGCTCACCACGCGCGCAACATGGTTAACTATGATTATTCTGCTTGTCTTTGTGCTTATTGCAGTAGTAGTTGCGCTGTTAGGTACGCGTGTTCGTATGGCTGGAGGCAAGATATATGAATGGTTTACTGAAAGTGCGCAAACCACCTCGCAAAGTTTTGTCCGTCTGACCGTGCTTTTACTAGTTCTTCTTGTTGCCATTTCGGCGATCTTTGATCTTGATATTGTTTTAGGCGCTTTTGCAGCAGGTTTTGTATTGCGTGCTATTTTGCCAGAGGGAAATGATGTTTTAGAGGAAAAACTTCAAGGTATTGGATATGGATTCTTTATCCCGATCTTTTTTGTCGTGTCAGGAACCTCGATTGATTTTGCTGCAATCTTTGCTGAGCCTCTTGTGTTAGTGGGTTTTATGCTGTTGCTCTTGTTTATTCGAGGACTTCCCATTTTTATTGCGCTGTCTTTTCCTAAAACAGATAACACCATGTCACTTAATGGTCGCTTGTCGGTTTCTTTGTACTGTACAACGGCACTGCCTTTGATTGTTGCAGTTACCAGTGTTGCGGTGAGTGCGGGAACAATGTCGCAAGAAATTGCTTCAGTATTGATTTTTGCTGGTGCCATCACCGTGCTCATCATGCCACTTCTTGCCTCCATCACGTATCGGGTAGCTGATATGCATCCCGTCATTGCTGCAAAAGAGATTGCGAAAAATCCCAAGAATTATCTTCATACGCTTGATGATCATAGACAGATCGGCAAAATGATTGATGATGCGCGGCATATGGACATTGAAGAGGTTATTCATGATGAACGGGTGCGAAACTCCATCCACGATGCTGCTGTTGCTCATATTGAACACGCACTCAGCCATGAGTCTTTTCAAACGGTGTATCACGCCATGAACGAGATTTATCATGAGCTTTCAGAGACCGTGCCTGATAAATACCATGAGGCACTCGCTCAAGAAATGAAGTTGTGGTTTACTGACGCCAAAGCGCGCTATGACGCTCAGCATGATCATGCTCGTACGGAAAAGACATTCCAATAATGCACGCCCAGAAAACAATAGAGCAATAAAACAATAGAGCGATGAAGTAATAGCGCAGTCTTGCAGATCAAAGAAGCTATTATCACGGCGGTTTGCAAATAAAAGAGCTTGTGGTTAAAGGACTGTATCTGCAGTGAGAGCTTGGCGATAGGCACGTGCGAGCTGATAGGGGTCTTGGGTCATAGCACTGCTCATCAGGCAAAGTCCTTGCGCCCCTCGACCTATAAGAGCTGAAGCATTGTAAGGCGTTATGCCGCCAAGAGCCCAGAGTAGTGTGGTCGATGGGTTAATGCATGATGAAATTTCAGAAAGTAATTGGGGGCCGCGTGGTTCAAGATTAGGCTTACATGCTGTGGAATACATGTGGCTCGCAATGACGTAGCGTGTAGGTATGCTTGCTGCCCGTAGTGCCTCCTCGTGGCTATGCACCGATGCTCCGATCATAGAGGTATTTGTTAAAGAGGTATCTCTGACAGATACTGTGGTCCTGGATGCATCAAAAGAAAGTGAAGATGCAGCGTTTGTGTGATTTTCCTTGTCCGGAGTTTCGGCAAGCGTACTGACAAGCTGATGTGCGGTTAGATGAAATCCAGCAACGCAGGAAAGAAATGAGACCAAGAGGGAATTTCTTTGTGTAAGCGTACTTTTTGAGAGCTCTGCAGGTGAGTATGAGTGCAGAATAATACGTGGCCAAAAGGCGGGAGAGACCCATCGCGCAATGTCATCCAAAAGTGCTACATATTCGTCACGGGAGAGATCTTTTTCGCGCACAATGATGTAGCTAAAGCCTGCCTGGCATAAATGGGTAATGCGCTCAGGAAGTGTTTGGGCAGTGTGAGAACAAAGAGAGCGATTGGTGATAGCAATAAGCTGCGGATTTTTTCTTGTACATTCAAAATTCATAAGGTATACCAGTTTGCTATCGACAAGGGTTTTGAAGGATAAGAGTGATGGTGGCAGATGGCATGTCTATTACCTGTTTGTTAATGAAAAGGCCATGGTGGATTAGATGCAGGTTGTTTATACATAGATATAATCATTCATGACCGGTTGAAGATTGTGCTCATAGAGTGCACCAACAACGTCTTCAACGCTCCGTGGATCAGCAATTTCAAACTGATCGTCACCTTGATGGTGCGTTGAATGCTCTGAATGTTCACCTATTCCCGTTGAAACGCCTGCTGAGATTTTAGTGGCTGCAATTCCAACAACATTGTCTCGAAAGCCCGCGCGTTCGCGTGTTGAGATGGTCATTCCTGCAAAAGGGAGAAAAAGTCGATACGCACACATAACCTGCAGCAATTGCCGCTCATGAACATCTTGCGGAGTGATGGTTGCATTGTTGACGGTGGGACGCAAACGAGGACATGAAAAACTAATTTCTGCGTGAGGGTAAGCTTTCTGTATGAGGTAAGCGTGAATACCTGTTGCAAACGCGTCTTTTCTAAAATCTGAAAGTCCTAGGAGGGCAGCAAAGGCAACGCCACGCATGCCGCCTTGTAGAGCACGTTCTTGTGATTCGAGTCGATAAGGATAGCTGCGCTTATGCCCTTTGAGATGAAGCTCTTCGTAGCGATCAGCGTTATAAGTTTCTTGAAAGACGGTGACATAGTCGGCACCACAGGCATGAAGATAAGCATATTCGTCTCGGTTCATGGGATACACTTCAAGACCAACATTCTTAAAGTAGCGCTGAGCAATCTTGCAGGCTTCTCCAATATACTCAAGGGATGAGTGCTTACGCGATTCGCCGGTCAGAAGGAGTATTTCTTCGAGTCCAGAAGATGCGATGACCTTCATTTCTGCTTCGATTTCTTGTAAGTCGAGTTTGGCTCGTTTGATTTTGTTGTGGCAGTTGAATCCGCAGTATACGCAGTAGTTCTCGCAATAGTTTGCTAAATAAAGTGGTGTAAAAAGATAGACAGAATTACCAAAATAACGCTCTTTGGCGGCCTTGGCTGCATGAGCGATTTTTTCAAGATGCGGTTCAGCGGCAGGAGATAAAAGCGCGCCAAAATCTTGGATGCTTATTGATCCACTCCGTGCATGTTCCAAGGCAACAAAGACATCAGCCTCGGAATAATGATTGCTTTGATACTGTTGATAGGCTAGCTGTACTTGATTTTTGATGGGAGTATCAAGCTCTTCCATGGCATCGTAATACGCCATATGATCAGTCTTGTGTGCAACGTTATAGATTGTTACGCCAGGAAGAGGCTGTTTTTCTGCAATGGTGAGCGCCATAATGATTCCTTTACTAGAAAGACCTTTGTGCACTAATCGTTCAAAAAACCAGTGAGAGGTGATGAGGCTGCGGCGCCTGTTGATAAAACGCGACCAAGACCTGCGCGGTATCCTGCTCGGCCAGCCTCAATAGCAAGTTTAAAAGCGCGTGCCATCTCTACAATGTTTCCCGCGGTTGCAATTGCGGTATTAGCCATGACAGCTGCTGCTCCCATCTCCATAGCTTCGGCTGCTTGTGAGGGCTTTCCAATACCAGCATCGACGATTATCGGAAGATCAATCTCGTCAATAAGGATTTGAATAAAATCGCGAGTGACCAGACCTTTGTTAGAACCAATAGGCGCGCCAAGGGGCATAATACATGCTGCTCCTGCTTCAACAAGAGAACGTGCCACAGTGAGATCAGGATACATATAGGGCATGACAATAAATCCCTCATGGGCAAGTGCTTCTGTGGCCTTTAGGGTTTCATAATTGTCGGGAAGCAGATATTTCGAATCTTTCATAATCTCAATTTTGACAAAGTCGCCACATCCGCAGGCGCGAGCAAGGCGAGCAATACGAATAGCCTCCTCTGCCGTGCGTGCGCCTGATGTGTTAGGGAGTAGAGTTACGCCTTCAGGGATATGATCCAAAATATTGTCGGTATCAGAATTAGCGCGGCGCACAGCAAGCGTTATCATTTGGGCGCCTGCGTGTTGAATGGCTGCTTCAATAAGATCGAGTGAGTATTTTCCTGAACCAAGAATAAATCGTGATGAAAAATGGTGGTCTCCGAGGATAAGGGGATCATCGCAAGACTCTTCAAATGTTTTGTTTTGCAAGTTGTTTTTGGCGAAGTGTTCCGCAAAGCGTTCTGCTTGCGCATCTTGTGTGGATGTAGAAGTAAAAGTCATAGGGTGGTCTTTCTAGCTGGTTTTTAACAATACGTATACTTTGGTTTGTTAAGTTTTATAACCCTTGGGATTCTTCTGGACTATCCTCCAAAGGATCCAATCCAAGGATGAGGCGCATGGCTGCGGTGGCCATATGGTTGGCACACACGCTTACTCGAGGAGCCATAAGGCTTTGGTGAGTTGCAACATCACTCGACCCATCGCCACATAAATAATAGCGAGCAAAGGGATGAGTTGTTGTAATGGTGGTTGCTCTGCCTGATCCGGCCATGCCTGATGCGCCAATAAGGGTTGCGTGAGGAAGTTGATGCAGGCATGTTTGGGTAAACCAAGCTTTTTCTTCAGGAACATCAAAGGCTTCAATGATAATGTCGCATGGTTTAAAGATCTCCTTTGTGTTGTGGGGAGTGAGTCGCTCTACGTATGGGTTGAACGCAAGATAAGGGTTGATGTCTTGCAGCTGATGGGCAAGGGCATAAGCCTTAGGTTTACCAAGATCCCTACCGCAGTAGTGCTGACGATGGAGGTTACTGGCTTCCACAACATCAAAGTCAACAAGGATCAGGTGCCCTATGCCGAGGCGGGTAAGAGATACTGCGACGTGAGAGCCTAAACCTCCCAATCCTGCAATGCCTACGCAGGCTGCATCAAATCGTGCTTGCGCATCGCTACCGTGTCGCGCTTCGAGGGTGCTATGGAGTTCTTCTTGCGACAAGGGAAAGCTAGCCTGAGATGTCATCCTATCCTCCTCCTACAAACTGAACAATTTCAACATGATCCCCATCATGGAGTAAGGTTTGCGAAAAATCTTCACGAGCAATGATGTCTCCATTGAGCTCTAGTGCAATACGGAGGGGATTGTGTCCAAGATTGGCAAGAAGGTCTGAGATAGTACAACCAGATATACAATCACGTTGTGTTCCGTTGACCCAGATCAAGATCCATCCTTCCTCTTCGCGCGTGGTTTATTTCCAAATAAAAAAACGGCACCACAAAGAAATCCTACCCAAGGTGGTAAGCCCCTTTGTGATGCCGTCGCTAAAGTACTTAGTAACTAGAGAGCAGTCACGCTAGAAAAAGTATAGTCGTTTTTCTAGCGTTTTAGAGAATAATTGCATGTAGTGCTTGCAGTCTATCCGTTAGTGGATATAAATTCGCTAAGGTCTGAATGGAGGATGAAATCCATTTGTTCGGGCGTTGCGTCGGTGATATCAAGAATATAGAACCCAAACAATCCTGTTTCGGGGTAAGAAAAGCGGCGTGGGCTCAAGATAGTGGGAAGTTTTGAGTCGAGTGCCGCATAGTCAAATACTGCCGTATCAGGGGTTTTTGCGGGAGGATTGAGAATCATGGTCGCAAAGCTACGGTCTTTGTTTTGAGTATAGATCTCATCCCAGTCAGGTACGGTATTGTTAAGGAATGACTCAAAACTGCGCACACCATAGGCATACCAAGAAATATCAGTGCCGCCCATACCCATGAATCTCATGGGATTAAACTCGATAACATGAATTCCTGTGTCATTGACACGGACTTCGGGGTGTAGGGCAATGTTTTTTACGTTAAGAATGCGGTTTACTTCAGTAAGCCAAGAGGTAAAAACATCGCGCATTTCTTCTACCATAACAGGAGAGGTGAGGTAGAGTCGATCCGACATATCGGTATCGTCTGAGAAATCGTGACGCAAGATATTGAGAAGATGAACGCCACCTTCTTCATCAAAGTATACTTCTAGTGCGTATTCTTGCCCCTCAATGTATTGTTCGATTATAAATTCACCCGCTTGGATAACGGTTTCAGGATAACGTTCAAGCCAGGTTTTGTAATCTTGGGCGATGTGTTCTTTTGCATCTGTAAGACCTTGAGCGCTTTCAATCATATAAACGCCCATGGAACCAAAACCCGTTGAGGGCTTGATGACAAAACGATCAGGAAGGGTAGCGTAATCAAGATTTTGTACCTCATCGAACGTAACCGTTTGATAGTACAAATCAGGATCAAGCTCTGCTAGACGCAAGCGGGTTTCATGTTTGTCTTTAAACACACTGATAGCGTCGAGGAGTTCCTGGTTATCAACATGATCAAAAATCCAGCCAAGCGCATTTTCCGAATTGGTATACGTGCGTTCACCTGCAGCGATACGTGCCGCCGCAGCCTCATCGTCACAAAGAGCAAGCTGACACCCTTGTGCGACAAGTTCTTGAGCCATGTCATTATTGAGTACAGGGTGTTGCGTTTGCTCCATCCAATCAATAAGCGGCTGAGATACAAAAGGTTTTTCAACAATAATCATGGTGTAGGTGCTTTCTTGTTCGACGACGGGTTTTTAGATGCAATTGTAGCAACATCTCTCTATAACAGCACCTCAGGTATGAGCTCTAGCTGCCTCTTTTGTGTAAACATTAACGACTGTATGGCGAAATCGGGTTTTGTGAATGCTCGATCATACACAATGGTAGGATTAATTCTTGCAAGGGTTGTGTGATTGGAGAGAAGGAGGGGTGTGCGTGGCGACATTGAGAGAATTGATGCAGCTTGCTTCGATAACAAAAAATGACAAAACATCGTTGCACCGTTTGCACGAGATTGAAAAAATTTTACGCAAGTATCATGCCTTCACTGATCTTACTCCTGAGAAAGCAACAAAGATTTTAGAAGAACTTGGTCCAACTTTTGTCAAAATGGGTCAACTTGCTTCTGACCGCTCGGATATTATTCCTAAATCGTATGCAATGGCGTTTAGGCAATTGCGTGCTAATGTTGATCCAGAGCCTTTTTCAGAAATCATTGCAACTATCGAGCATTCCTTACATCATCCTTGGCAAGAGACTTTTGTATCAATTGATGAGACACCTATAGGGTCGGCTTCTATTGCGCAAGTGCACAAAGCGGTATTACGAACAGAAGGCAATCCTGTGGTTGCGATTAAAGTTCGTAGAGCAAAAGCAGCAGAATTGATGGCGCAAGATTTTATGCTTATTAGGCATGCACTTGCAATTGCTGATGTGACTATCCGCAAGCAAAGTGTTTTGTTGACCATGAATGAATTTGTTGACGAGCTGGAAAAAACTTCTGCAGAAGAACTTGATTTCACGCTCGAATGTCGCAACCTGGAACGATTTGAGAAACTTCTTGCAACCACACCTGGTATTGAAAGTCCGCATCCGTACAGTGAGATTTCAACTGATGAGATGCTGGTGATGGAATATATTGACGGGATTCCTATTAATCATACTGAAGAACTTAAAGCACAAGGACTTGATGTTAATGCCCTTGGGAAAAGGTTAGCGGAAAACTTTATTGTTCAAGTTCTTGATTGGGGCTTTTTCCACGCTGACCCCCATCAGGGCAATATTATTGTGCGCGATGGGGATATCGTTTGGATTGATTTAGGTATGGTTGGTACGCTCACTCCCTCTGAGCGTTCCATTATTTCTGATATTTGCACCGCTATTGCGCGCAATGATGCATTTGCGCTTAAGGATAATTTGTTGACTATTGCGCAGGCACGAGGGCCGGTTGATCATGGCTTGTTATTGCGCCAGCTTTCTAGTTTAGTACGTGTATATACAAGCGTTGAACTTTCAAAACTTGATATGGGTTCTTGCTTGTATGACATTATTGAGCTGCTGCGTTCGCAAAATCTTATTTTGCCTGCTTCGCTTACTATGTTGGCTCGTGGTGCGGTTGCTATTGAGGGAGTACTTACCGAGGTTTCACCTTCAACAAGTGTTATTGGTCTTTTGACCGAGCATGTAAAAAAGCAGCTGTTTAGTTTGCATACTCTCGAACATCATATGCGCGATATGGCTTCTGAGACCATTGACGCTGTTGAGTCAAGCGTGAGGATACCTGCACAGGTTGAACATGTTCTTGAGATAATCGAGCGCGGTGAACTGCAGGTCTCAATGGGTATGGGTATTCCTACCAGCTTTATGGATGTCATCCGTTCTGTAAGTGGTATTCTTGCGCTTTCTCTTATTACAGCGGGTTTGTTTGTAGGATCTTCTTTGATTGCGCTTACCGGAATGGAGCCAAAGATTTTAGAGGTACCTGTTTTTGGCTTCCTTGGTTTTCTTGCTGCGGTATTTTTGTCTATCTATATTATTTGGCGCTGCATGGCCTTGCGCCGTAAAGAACGCCGTGATGAGGACAAGCTTTCATAACGGCATACTCTATGATGGGCTGCGTTTACGTACCGTCAAAAAGCTGTCATGCTCTGGTGGTCGTAACACAAGGCGGGGACTCCTACAATGAGAATTGTTAGAAGTGATGAGGGGATACTCAAATATAAGGTGTCCGCACTATGGAAGGGAGTTCATCATGGATAGGTCAAATTTTGATCGCGCTACTGATGCTGAGAAGGACCTCGAACAAATTGAGGCTACTGTTTTAAAAGAAGCTGAGCAGTATGTTGAAGCTGTTGATGGTGATGGAAATCGCCCTGAAGAAGCAGCTATTGCTGCTGAAACTGCAGCTGAGTTTGCTGAGGCAGAAAAAGCAACTGCTGATATCGAGGCTGAGGTAGAAGGAAACTTCCTGTAAGTCGACTGTAGTATGTATAGGCTGATCGCGTTTGGCGATCAGCAGATGGGCCACTGTTAGAAAGAAAGCGTTTTTGATGCTCTTTCTAACAGTGGTTTTTGTATATAGTAGATGGTAGATGGTATCGATGATGTCAACACTGATGCCAATACTAAGGCATCAACGCTAAAGTACTAACGCTGGCAAAGAGGGAGAGCAGGCACGCTATGGATATGGGGCGATTACCTCGTACAGTCGAGATGAAAAAAGAGGGAGATCAGTATCAGTTTGTAATGGTCGACCAAACTAAGCTTCCTGAAGAGCTTACTTTTATCACAACATCTGATTGGCATGAGGTAGTAAACGCTATCGCTATTCTTGCTGTGCGTGGTGCTCCTGCATTGGGTGTGGCAGGTGCAGCGGCACTTGCTTTATGGCTTTTTGAACATGTCGATGAGGTTGATGGTGTGGCGTCTATCTCGGTAGAGGGGATGGATGAGGCGGCAAGTATTATTTCGCGTGCTCGTCCGACAGCGGTAAATCTCATGTGGGGAACTAAGCACATGCATAACGCTATTATGGACGCACTTGGCCGCAACTTAAATAAACAAGATTTTTGTGAGGCGATATTCACGGTAGTATCAGACATGGAAGCGAAGGACGAGGCGGTTAATCGCCAGATAGGTCAGTATGGGGCAGAGCTTTTAGGGCCACAAAGCTCTATTCTTACCCACTGTAATGCCGGTAGTCTTGCTACTGTGTTTTTTGGAACCGCTCTTGGTGTTATCTATACAGCGGCACAACAGGGAAAGATTGCTCGTGTGTGGGCCGATGAGACTCGTCCCGTAGGGCAAGGTGCGCGTTTGACGGCATGGGAATTGGCACAAGTTGGTATTCCGGTAACGCTTGAATGCGACAATATGGCGGGCGCGCTTATGCAGGCTGGCAAAATTGATGCTGTTATTGTGGGGGCAGATCGCATCGCTAAAAATGGGGATACAGCTAATAAGATTGGAACCTATTCTCTTGCGGTTTTAGCACGCTATCATCATATTCCATTTTATATCGCTGCCCCTACTTCGACGGTTGATATGAACATTGAAACAGGCGCTTCTATTCCTATTGAACAAAGAAGTGCTGATGAGGTTGTGGCAAAGCCTCTTGATGGAGTGGAGGTTTTTAATCCCGCATTCGATGTGACGCCAGCTGAGCTGATTACGGCTTGGATTACGGAAAAAGGAGTGTTTAAGCACTAATGGGAGTACGGTATGTATTTGCTCATGATGAACAGTTCTTGCCTCCTGAGCCTGATCCCACAACAGTGGTTTTGGACGAATCGCGTCAAGCGCGCCTTGCACGTATGGTAGGTGAGACCGGTCTTGAACAATTGACTTGTTCGTGCGTGATGGTGCTTGGACTAGGGGGCGTTGGATCAAACTGTGTTGAAGCGCTTGCACGGGGTGGTGTGGGTAAGTTTATTCTCGTTGACCACGATAACGTGCAGGACTCTAATATCAATAGACAAGCTATTGCCTTTACTTCAACTGTGGGAAAACCCAAAATTGTGGCGATGGCGGAAATGATTCTAGCTATCAATCCCAATGCAGAAATTGAGGCGTATCAATATTTTTTGAACAAGGAGACCATTGTTGATTTTGTTGCTGAAAGGCTTAATCAGGTTGACTATATTATTGATGCTATCGACACTATTTCTGCCAAGTTGACACTTGCAGCCTATCTTGACCAGCGACAATCTGATCGCCTCGCGAAGACGCCTAAGCTGATTAGCTGTATGGGAGCGGCTAATAAGCTCTATCCTGAGTGTTTTTCCTTTGCGGATCTCTATGATACGGTCAATTGTCCTTTGTGCCGCATTATGAGAAAAGAAGGACGGCGTCGTGGTATTAAGCATTTGACTGTTTTGTATTCGTCCGAGATTCCTTTCAAAGTGCAAACGACGCAGGGTGCGACACGACAACAGCGTTCCAATTTGGGAACAATGAGCTATGTTCCGCCCATTATGGGTCAAATGCTGGCAGGCTATGTAATACGAGGAATTCTTGGTATTCCGCTTCAGCCAAACGACGGGTGTTGATCCTGGTGGTAATGCTCGTCGCGCGATGAGGAACAACCTTGTGACAAACGATACGTGCAAAGCGAAGGTGGTAAGTGCGATGATAGCAACTCCTGAATATGATTTTTACGATATGCATGCGCATCTTGGTTTTGCTCCAGATCCGGCAGTGTATGCAGAGACTGGCGCTCAACAAGGAATCGCGTTTTTCTCAACGACCGTTACTCCTCAAGAATATAGGCGTGTTGAACCTGTATTAGCATCTGCTCCTAATGTAGTTTGTGGAATAGGCCTTCACCCATGGTGGCTTGAAGGAGATCAAGGAGCAGTCGATGAGGTGTGCGATCTTGTTGCGCAGACCCCTTTTGTGGGAGAGGTTGGCATGGATGCTTCACCCCGTCGCGCCTTTTTTGAATCGGAACAAAAAGAGGCGTTTGAAAAGATTGTGCATGCTTGTGTGCGAGCAGGTAATCGAGTTTTAAGCATTCATAGCGTCATGTCAGCAAGTACGGTTTTGAATGTGTTAGAAGCATCGGGTGCACTCTTTAATTGCACCTGCATTTTTCATTGGTTTTCAGGTTCTATGGCCGAGCTAATGCGAGCAAAAGATGCAGGATGCTATTTTTCTGTCAACCCTCGTATGGCGCATACTCGTAAGGGTAAAGAATACATCAAACAACTGCCGGTAGACCGCCTGTTGCTTGAGACTGACTTGCCGGCAGAATCATTCTTAGATCAGCCTTCAGATGGCAGAATTGATGAAGTGGTAGCGCAACATAGAGCACTTCTTGAGGAAGTCCTTGAGGCTATTGCTTATGCAAAGAAGTGTGAAACTCCAGAGGACAAAGAAGCACTTGCCACACAAATCCGCATGACAAGTGCTCATATACTAGAGCGACACTAGGACGCTAGCTTATGTGGTCTAGTATATGGTCTAGTACCAAATACCTACTCAGCTTGAATTAGTCGAGTGCGTAGAGTTCTGCGCCTGTAACCGTAATATCTTTTGCGCCCAAAAAAGAAGTAAGCCCAAGTTTAAGTGTATTACCGAGCGTGTATCCTGGCTGCATAATAAGAACAGGATAGTCTCCTTCGGTAAATAGCTTGAATGCTTTGTCTTTGTCAGCATGGTATTGTTTTTCAGTTAAGAATTTAGTGATCATTTCAGGCTCATCTGCTTCTGAGCCAACAGGAAGCAAGATATCAAGAGAGACGGCCGCGTATCCCTTTTTGTTCATATAATTAGCAAGCTCATTATCAAAGATAATCTCCATCGCAATCTCCTCTTTCTTACGTATAGGATGCATATACGGTATGCCGGTAGTACAGATGCTGCACAGCAATGTGTGGTTGGCAAATACCACGGTTATTTTCTTATCTTCATTGTAGAAAGCACCTGCGAAGACATGTACTTTCCGTTTAGATTAGTTGCCATTTTGAAAGCGTTATGATGATGTTTTGCGTAGTTGGTTTTGTGATAGCTGATTAAACTCAGGCATGTGATGCCAAAAACGTTTAGGAAGAAGTTGGCGTCTTAATTCAGGATTGTAACGCGCCTCATTAGTGAGTGTGGCATAGAATAGCTTCCAAGCGTGTTGCATTTCTTTTTCTTGCGCCGTTTGACTGGGTAGGTTAATTGCGTCACTTTGCACGAGTTGCCAGCGAGGATCACCCTCATAGATGCCGGCTTCTTGGTGGATATCATCAAAGATTATGAAGTGCTGAATATTGAATCGTTCTACAAACCAATCCATTACTAAAGGTACAATTCTTGCTTTTGGTGAGCAGCGAGCAAACCATACGTTGCCTTCAAGCTCCTCAAAGCGCAAGAATTCCAAATGATGATGGCGTTCATTCATGACTGCTCTATGGATGCGGAACAACTCAGCAACGTCAGGGTGCATGATGTCTTGGAGTGCATGGTACGTAGGCGATTCAGAGCGCATGACATGGCGAATAAATTTGCATACTGCAAGAGGAGCAACAGGGTCATCAGAAAGACTAACACGTAAGACATGCAAAAAGGTGTCATATCCTGCTTTTTTAATAATGCCTTTGCGTGTTCGGTCTGCACGTGCAAAGTCGGTTTCGATAGTGCGAACGAATTGATCAAGTCGTGGCTGAAAAGAATCTGGAGTTGCAATGTCGTCAGGCAGTTCATGATAAAGATAGGTGGCAAATACCGCGCAAAGTAATCCCTCTGGAGAACCGTCATAAAGATAAGCGCATGAGCACGTGTCGTTATAGATCATCATGAAAGCCCTTGTTTTTGAGAGTGGGCTGCAGCAAGTGGCCGAAACCGTTCGACCGCTTTCTTGCGCTGATCACATTGCTGTTCAAGACCAATCCCGTCGAAAAGACTCATTTGGCCAGGATGCACACGTGCTGACCTGCGACCATGTTTACCGCCATCTTGAGCAGTAATAAGTTGGGGCTTTAGCGTTTCTGGAGTAAAGGCAACGTCTCTTCCTAAGTAGACTCCGTTGCAGGTGATAAAAAAGCGTGCGCGTTTGAGGGCAATACCTAGCTTTTTCAAAATGTCCTCAGTAAGACGTTGTTTTTTACGTGCGCGCAAAAGAAGTCGAGCTCCTTTTGGTCCAATACCAGGAACTCGTAAGAGTTCTTCAAGAGATGCACGCTGAACCTCAACAGGAAAGAATTCGAGATGATTAAGGGCCCAGTTAGCTTTTGGGTCAACATCGGTATCCAAAAAAGGATGATCTTTGTCGATAAGTTCATCTACCCCAAATTTGTAAAACCGCATAAGCCAATCAGCTTGATAAAGTCGGTGTTCACGATTAAGTGCAATACCGTCTGTTTGAGGAAGCCGTTTATCTTGATTGACGGGAAGATAGGCGCTAAAGAAAACGCGCTTCAATGAGAGCTTTTGATAGAGTGCTGATGATAGCGTAAGGATTTGATAGTCGCTTTCAGGGCTTGCACCAATAATCATTTGTGTCGATTGGCCTGCCGGAGCAAAAGCTCGCCCCGATTGCTTAGATCGCTTTATAGGTGCTTGCGTTAAGTAAGTGACATTTTTATTTTTACGCAGAAGCGCGCGTGTATCCTTGTCTTCGGTAATTGAGTCTTTAATTTGCCGCATAGGGGCTAAAAGATCATGATGTGCTTTTTCTGGTGCAAGAAGCTGTAAGCTCTCTCTGCTGGGCAATTCGAGGTTGACGCTCATTCTGTCAGCAAGGTGTCCAAGCTGATTAAGCAACTCTGGTGAGGTACCAGGAACTGCTTTGGCATGAATATATCCTCTAAATTGGTATTCTGCCCTTAATATAGTGAGCGTTTTAACCATAAGTTCAGTGGTATAGTCGGGACTTTTGATAACTCCTGAGGATAAAAATAGCCCTTCGATATAATTGCGACGATAAAATCCAATAGTGAGATCTGCAAGTTCTCGCGGTTTGAAAAGCGTGCGAGGAGCGTCATTATCTATACGATTAACGCAATAAGCACAGTTATAGATACACACATTAGTCATGAGGACCTTGAGAAGAGTTACACATCTTCCATCAGCAGTGAAGCTGTGACAGATGCCACCTGCGCTCAGATTGCCGAGCTTGCCAGGAGCGCCTTTACGTGTAATGCCTGATGAGGTGCAAGCCACGTCATATTTAGCGGCGTCCGCGAGTATTTCAAGCTTTTCCGATAAATCCATACGTACATCCGTTCGTTGATATTGTACAATATTATACAAACAAATGTACGTGATCAAGACTTGATACAATAGATTGCCAAAACATTTTGTGGTTTAAGAGAAAGATGTATTGTTAAAAGAAAAATGAATGGTGACAAGAAGCGCACTGTCGTTGATGAGGGAAGCTAAAGGAAAAATAGCGTGCTGAAGAAGAGAAAGACTCTAAGACAAATTCAGGGTCAGAGTGGTTTTTCTACAGTCGAATATAACTTTGAGGGAATTCGTGTTGTTGTAACGTATAAAGCAATGAAGAACGTACGTATGCGGGTGTGTGGAGCTGATGGACATGTTGCTATTTCAGCACCTTTTGGGTATCCCCTTCGTTCTCTTGAGCAGCTTGTTTGCAGCAAAAAAGGTTGGATCTTATCCCAACAAGAGCGCATAGCGCAGAGTCCTTCGGTTAAAGCTGAATGTGCGTCCACTGAAGAACAGGCTGCTTGGCGGTCTGTAGTGAGTGCATGCGTACCACCCCTGATTGAGCAATGGGCAGCTATTTTAGATGTGCACCCTGGCAAAATAGTTTATAGAAATATGAAGTCGCGGTGGGGCAGCTGTCAGCCTTCAACAGGGCGTATTTGTATTAACACGCGTCTTGCTCTCTATCCTCCTGAGTGTCTTGAATATGTTGTTGTGCACGAGCTGGCTCATTTGTTAGTTGCTAATCATGGCCCTGAGTTTAGGCAGCTTATGACAAAGGTAATGCCAGATTGGAAACAGCGAAGAGATCTTCTGAGGTAAGTTAGAAGCCTGCAATATTCCATTGGGCTTTATGTCTTTTACAACAACAGAAATCAACAAACAATATTCTTACAAGATAAGTAGGTATATGACAGCGTTCTTACACACTTGTGGAATAATTGCGCAGGCTTGTTCACGAGACTTCAACACCGTTAAGACTTAGGTACAGTACTTAAAAAGCAAGGTAGGTAGAAGGAGTGTAGAGATGCCCGAGGAACTTTTAGACGACCAAGTAACGAGTGATCTCGATCGTGAGCTCATGCAAGCTGTAATTCTCTTTTTCCAGCGTACGTACCGTGCCATCATTAAGATGCATCAAGAAGAGGCTAAAACAATCAAGATGGTGTCTGAGGAAGATCCGCTGAGTGGTCTTGAGGTTACCTTAAAGGCTCTTGAACGCGGAATGCGGTCATTGCCACTTGAAGAGCGCTTGTTTCTCGATATCCAACGCGGTGAGCGTGATTACATGTTGAGTCGTGATTTTGTTTTGCGTTTGTTGGGTAATGAAGGAACGCTTACCCGTGGTGGGCTAGAACGCGAATGTGAAGGTATGCACACCTTTGACAAAGATATCTTTACTAAAATGCAGCAAAATGATCTCATTATCGTTTCCGTTGATCCTAACGGAAACGCAGAAAACGATATGATGACCTTAACTGCTTCGGGTATTGCGACGTGGAAAGATGTTGACCAGATTCGCTTGAGTCAAGCTCATCAACTATTTGGTGGCTTATCTGAAGAAGAAAAGGAGCAGCTCTTAAAACTGCTCCGTAAATTAACTCCCAAATTGAGTGCGCAAGCAGAATAGCTAACTATTGTGTATCGACAAAAAGATTTGATCCTGCCTCTTTGTAAGGCTGCACAGATTCGATCATGTGAGTAAGCTTTTGTTCGAACTTTTTATAGGCATCTTTGCCAACGGGAAGCCAAAGGGGCATAGGGTCAGGACTTGCAACAATTTCATATACAAACTCGGCGGCCTTATGGGGGTCGCCTTTTTGTAGGTGATCATGAGTAATGCAAAATTCCATCGCACCGCGTGCAGGTGTTCCATCATAGTCATCTAGTTCTTTGCTTGGAGTTTTAATAGAAGCACTTCCAAAAAAGTTGGTTCTAAACATGCCCGGTTCAACAACCATAGCCTCAATACCAAAGGGCGCCATCTCCAATGAGAGTGTTTCTGAAATTGCCGCAACGGCAAACTTAGTGGAATCATAAAGAGCCCCACCAGGATCGCAAGCAAAGCTGGCCATAGATCCCATATTGACAATGCGCCCTGCATGCTGTGCACGCATATGAGGAAGAACTGCACGTGTTACATTGATGAGACCAAAAACATTAGTGTCATAAATTGCACGGGTTTCGGCGTCTGAACATTCTTCGAGTGCACCAAAAATGCCGTAGCCAGCATTGTTGACAAGCACATCTATACGACCCCATGCATCAATAATGGTAGTAATTGCATTTTTAATTGAATCGGGGTCGCAGACATCAAGGGCGACAGGAAGTAAATTGTCTTGAATACCAAAGGTGTCAATTACAGCTTCTGGCTTACGTGCGGTAGCAGCAACGCGAGCACCATGTTCAAGAGCAACTGATACGAATTCTGCACCGAATCCACGGGATGCTCCCGTGATAACCCATACCGGGGAAGCGTTTTGTGTCATGGCAGTAACCTTTCTTGTGGATTTTTCTATAGTAGCGCAAGAACAAAATTACCGTCCATTTCATACGTAATTCGTAGAGGATTTAAGTTTTTTTCATCATAATTGACCCAGGATTTAAATTAGGTGCCCTTATGTAATTGATAACTACAAAAAAGGGGCGTAGAGTGAGGCCTGTAACCATTGGTTTTATGGTTAAGTAAGACTAGTTGTTTCGGCATACTGGTCAAGGCTGTTGCGGCGGGCTTGTGGATCGGGCACGCGGGCTCGCCGCTCGCTTATATTCTTCTTGGTAATCTACGTCGTTTCTGGTTCGGCAATCCTGCGTAAAATTTGGTATGCATCTACAAGCGCATCAAGAGACATGCGCGCATTGGCTGGGCTTGTTGAAGGCAATGCAATCCATGTAAGCGGTTGCTCGCTCTTCTTTTGATTTTGTTGAAGAGGGTAAAATCGCTTGAAAAGTTGTGCTGCTTTGGTACCAGTAGTAACAATGGTGGAAATAGGTGCCCTGTCAACAACTATATTCAAATCATTGGGTATCGGATTGGAAATGGAAGCGTCACTTGCTCCTGTAATCGTGCAAGAAGACAGGACATCCCAAAGCGCAAGATGGTGATGCAAAATGAGTGAGGTGCGTTCTTCATTTGTTTGTGGCAGAGGTTCGTCGAACACGCGCGCAAGCACACGCCAAAAACGATTTTGTGGGTTGCCATAGTAGAATCCACGTTGACGCGATTGGGGACTGGGCATTGTCCCCAAAATAAGGACGTGAGAGTCATGATTAAAAATAGGCGACAAGGTATGAGTGATGGTTGTTGGCTCCATGAATGCTCGTTTCGAGGTGTATGATTATGCCCTATATAAAGCTATTGCGCATAAAAATATTTCAGTACCTAGAAGTATTTCACAAAAGGACAAGGATGGGGATATGAAAACACTGTTTGTTAACGCTTGCACACGAGGAAATGAATCACGCACCTATAAGCTTGCCCAAGCTTACTTAGAGGGGATGACCTACGATGAAGTTACTCTGGCAGATCTCAATCTTGTTCCCTACACACAGGCTATGATTGAAAAACGCTTGCAATTTCAACTTGCGGGAGATTTTTCAGATCCACTTTTTGATTTAGCTAAGCAATTTGCAGATGCCGATGAGATTGTTATTGCTGCACCGTATTGGGATTTATCATTTCCCTCTATGCTCAAAGTATATGTTGAACATATTACGGTTAATGAGATCGCATTTCACTACACCGAAGAGGGTCGTCCAGAAGGGCTTTGTGGGGCAAAGCGCTTAATCTATCTCATGACTGCAGGTGGACCGGGATCTTCACAAAACTATGGTTATGAATACTTTCAAGGGCTTGCGCAGATGTTTGGCATTAATGATACGTATTGCATTAGCGCTGACATGCTTGATGTGGTGGGTATGGATGCACAAAAGATATTGGCGGATGCTTGCGAGCGCGCACGTAAACTTGCCATGGAGTGTCATTAATATCCGTTGGATATACATCTGATCAATGATACAATCGCTCCAATCGTAAGGAGAGGACTAGTCTGTGGCAAGCAATCGATTCAAGCTTATTTATTCATCTTCTGATGACACCAAGCCCACTCAAAATACCCCGCTTGAGGAACTCAAGGAAAAAGGCGTTCCAGCAATACCAGAAGAAGATCCGGTAAAGGTTCCCAAGTATTGCTCGCATTGTGGGAAGCAGGGAGAAATTTATAATGGGGTTATTCCGGTACGAGGTTTAAAACCCTACACTTGGCTTTTATGCGTGCTAGCCATTGTGCTTATATGGGCATATGTCTGGTGGTACGCTCAAAATGATGGGGCTACCAGTTCTTGGATTATCAATATTGGGTTGATTGTAAGTCCTATTGCTTTGTCGCTCTGTGCTCTACTTGTGATGAAAAAACTCGCGTCTCCTCATCCCGGACAAGCAGTGATTTGTCACGACTGTCACGCTGCCTTTCCACTTTCAGAAGCACCTAAGTTCACCCAAGGTTGGGACATGAATAAATTCGTGCTTGTGCTCCAGGGGCAAGACAAAAAATCGCGTCGTCGTAAAGCTATGGCTGAAAAGCTTGCTAAAAAGGCGGGCATGAGCGTGACTGATATGCAATCAACTCTACAGCGCACAACACAAGACGCTCCAGCAGTAAATGCTTCGTCATCTTCTGTGTCTACGCTTGAGCAACAAACGCAAGCAGCGTGCACGTCTGAGGCACGCCCTGATGAAGCACGCAAAGTTGTATCAACAACGGCTGTTTCTGATACGGAAGAGTTTCGAGAAGGTTTTACCCAAGAGGCCCCTCAAGAGTTACCCCAAGAAGCTGCTCAACGAGAGCTTACGCCTGAAGAGATTGGTATTGCTGCTGCACGCGAGGCTCAAAAACCTAATAAAAATTCAATGTTGGGACGCTTATTCTAGTGTTCCACTGATAGCTCTAGCGAAACCAAACTCAAAAAGGTTACCACTTGCGCGTGACAGGAAGATTCCTGCAGGTGACTTCAGAGCTCTTGTTGAGCCACACAAGAGCAAATGTGCTTACGCCAAATACAACAAGGGTTCCTACCAAGATTTTTGCGGGAGTGCTCATGACTGCATCGTTCCTTTCTCTGAGACGAGCTATTTATTCGTCTTGGTATCAACTTTAGAGGACGCAGCTAACACTAACCTTGCGTAGATCTTACTTCTTGGTAAGGTTGTTTTGGATAGTATTATGAGGAGCGATGGGTTTGTGCGTCTTGGTTTGCCATCGCTTTGATGGTGACGAGATTTGCCATAGTAGCACGGACGATATCGGCACGCGAGAGTGATCCAACGAGTTTTTGCTCTTGTACAACAGGGGCAATTTTAATGTGTTTTTCAGAGAGAAGGCGACAGGCGTCTTCAAGACTTGTGTCGGCATTGAGTGCAATGACTTGTTTTGTGGCAATCTTCATAACATTCATGTCGATGAGGTCGCATACACGCTGCGGGAATGTCTCTAAGTCAGGGACCTGATAGACCATGTAGGTGGAATCAAGAATATTGTCGGAGCGTCCAATATAGTTCATGATGTCTCCATCGGAAATAAAGCCAACAACATGATTTTGATTGTCCACAATAGGAAGTCCGCTTGCACGATTGTCGACCAAAAGTTGGCCAACTTCTCTAATTGAGACGTTTTCTGAGACGAATGCAGGTTTTTTGTTCATTACCATAGAAATAGGAATACGCTGAGCGTCGGTATCTGCAGGAAGCGCCTCCATGACATAGTTTGCTTGGGTGCTTGGTTCAACTTTGCGGTCACGAACGAGTGTGAAAATAATAACGGTAGAGATGCACGTGAGAAGACATACGGTCATGAAAGCAAGATGATCGCCCTGATAGGTTTGCTCAAGAATGCTTCCTTGCGGTGCTACAACCCAGCCTAGAGCTGAGATTGAAACAATAAGAGCGGTCATAAAAGAAGCCGATACTTGATTAAGGGTATTGGTAACCGCATTGGCATGCTGGATGACACGATTATCAAGTGAATTAATTCCCCAGGTGTTGATAGGGGTGGTGAGGAATTGGTTTCCTATGGTGATGATCGCATAAACAATAATGACGAATACAGCATTGGGATCGATGCTGAAAAGAGTAATTCCTATACCACCAAGAAGAAAAGTAATTACGCCAGGAATTGCACATTTGCGAACGCCCCAAGAATCAAAGAGCCGTCCTGCAAGCATACCAACAAAAGCACCAAGTAGTGCGCCGGGGAGCATGGTTAAACCAGTTTGAAGCGCATTATAGCCACAAACATTTTGCAAGTAGAGGGGCAAAATGGTACTCATGCCCACAACAGTGCCAAAATTGATCATAGCCAAAATTACGGCAATACGATAATTGCGAGAGGCTAAAACACGAATACGAAGCAGTGGGTTTTCAAGAGTAAGTTGGCGTTTTACAAAGATTGCGCAAATACCTATGCCTACCACAATAAGTGCGAGGGGAACAGAGATGTTTTCAGAGGACGTAAAAGAAGAAAAGCCATAAAGGAGTGAAACCAAGCCTAAGGTGGAAAGAATGACGGATGGCTTATCAAAGGTCGTGCGCTCAAAATTGCCGTAGTTTTCAAGGTTGATGATAGCAGCAATGAGAATAAGAGCAGATACCACCGTCACCACGACAAAAAGCATGCGCCAGCCAATACTGTCGACTAAAAGACCTGAAAGGGTGGGTCCAACAGCGGGTGCAAATCCAATGACAAGCGTGACAAGCCCCATGCCTGCTCCGCGTTTTTCACGGGGGAATATAAGTAAAATGACGGTGAAAATCATGGGCATAAAAATACCAGCTGCTACTGCTTGAAACATACGGCCCAAGAGCAGAGCAGGAAAGCTTGGAGAAACTGCGGCTAAGATTGAGCCTGCAATAAAAATACCTAAGCCTGCAAGGTAGAGCTGGCGAGTGGTGAATCGTCCCATAAGATATGCGGATAGAGGAATAACAACCGCCTCAACTAATGAGTATGCACTCATAATATATTGCACGGTAGTTGCATCAATTGAAAGATCGCGCATGATAACAGCAAGTGCAGGCGAGAGCAGGGTTTGGTTTAGAACAACCAAAAATGTTCCGATCATCAAAATAATCACAATGATCGATTGCTTTTTAGCCAGTCCCATCATGAGGCAACAACCCTCTCTGAAATAAACTCGTTAATTCTCGAAAGCAAAAAGTAGCCAGGAGTGCATCGGGTGAATGCATGCCTGGCTACTTAACGTGCGTGGGAGTGTTTAACGGATGGGGGATTAGTCGTGTTAAACGCGCCATACGCAGTATGTATACACCTACGCGACATAAATGGGTTCGGTAGGCAACGGAGATGTCCTACATCGTTTTTAAGTATAGGAATTCTTGCGCTGGTGCAAAAAGAATATTTTATTATTTTCGTCAATGGCGCGATGAATGCGTTCAAACGAATGCGAAGAAAGGTAAAGGTTTCAATAAGGAAATAAAACAGCGCATTTGACCAGTTGATCTTGGGGTGTGTGTTGGGTAGTGCTAGCATACGTAGCATTATGACTGTAGAAGCAATTGGAACAGTAGTACTTATGACTCTTATCGCAGGCTTGGGAGGAACAGGTCTGGGTGGTCTTTTAGGTGCACTTTTTAAGACTGAATCTAATAGAGTAATTTCGTTGCTCCTCTCTATTACTTCAGGCGTTATGATTTCAATTGTTTGTTTTGAACTCATGGAAGAGAGCATCGAGGCAGCACACATTTTTGCGGGCGATAACGCTGTTTTTGTTGTGAGTTTAGCGGTCGTGGTTGGAGTTGGAGTTATTGCTCTTTTAAATCATCTTATTGATGCTCGCACGCGCACGCAAGTTCCTCATACAGCAGAGCCTGGCCATCCTGCAACTCATGATGCAATTGATGAGCTCATGCATGTTGATCACTATAACGAACACGTGCAGACGCATGGTTCCAAGCGTGATTTGTGGGTTGCTGGAATTGTAATTGCGTTTGCGATTGCGCTTCACAATATTCCCGAGGGCATGTCAATTGGAGCAAGTTATAACGTTGATCTTGGATCTGTTGGAAGCGCGGCATTGATTCTTGCAATCTTGATTGGCCTTCACAATATTCCTGAAGGTATGGCTGTTGCTGTTCCGCTTATTGCTGGTGGAATGGGCCGTGTTCGTGCAGTATTGCTTACTGCTTGTTCAGGACTTCCCTTAGTGCTGGGCGCTTTGCTTGGCTTTTGGCTGGGCGATATTGGGCCTTTGGGATTATCTGCCTCTTTGGGGTTTGCATCAGGCGCTATGCTCTATGTTGTTTTTGGCGAAATTCTTCCTCAGGCCATTCTTATGTACCGCTCTAAGGTGCCCGCATTTTTTCTGATTGCTGGCATGCTTATTGGCGTCATTATTATTAATCTCTAGAAGCTTTTAAGACGCTCAAAAAATACACCATAGGGTGTATTGGAAAAACCAATGTATCACTCTCTGAGTTTTGCGGTTTAATGCACTATAGAGGACGAAGGGGTCTTCTATAGTGGGGTTTTGCTACAAAGAGAGGGGATCGTATGCAAAACGAGAAAACTAACGTAACACTAGCTGAGGGAGTACCAATTTTTAGTCTGACCGACAAGGTTGCTCTCATCACGGGTGCAGCACGCGGAATTGGCAAGGGGATTGCTGTTGCGTATGCTGGCTATGGCGCTCATCTGGTTCTGGTGGATGTCTTATCTGAAGAACTCAATCAAACGGCTCAAGAAATTGCTGATACTTTTGGTGAAGCTCCTCTTGTGCATTGCGGTGATGTGCGTGACGGCGACTTCATTGATCAGGTCATTGCTGATACCTTGGAGCACTATCAGCGTATCGATATTTTAGTGAACAATGCGGGCGTTGGCATGACCCAGCTAGCACAGAATGTTACGGAAGAGGAATTCGATGAGGTGGTTGATACCGATCTTAAGGCAGTTTTCCTTATTGCAAATAAAGTTGCCAAGGTTATGATTGAGCAGCAATATGGAGCGGTTATTAATATTGGGTCTGTAGTGGCGCGTGTTGGATCATCGCGCATGACACCTTATATGGCAGCCAAGGCTGCAGTAGTTCAAATGACGCGCGGTTTAGCTTTTGAGTGGGCACGTTTTAATGTGCGCGTAAATTGCATTTGCCCAGGTTACATTGAAACTGGAATGACAGAAGACACCCTTTCTAATCCTCGTGCGTATGAGGCTATCACGCGTATGATTCCTCATAATAGAAAAGTAGGTGCCCCTAAAGATATTGCAGCAGCAGCGGTGTTCTTGGCTTCAGATGCAACAGACCTTATTACGGGTATTCCGCTTTATGTCGATGCAGGTCGTTCCATTTGGTAACGTTTGCTTTGTATAAAAAGGTATAAGCAAAGGGACTGAGTTTGATTTCTCGGCCCCTTTTACTATCATCCACGAGGATTGTTTGAAATAAGGGTTTATGCTAAACGCTCAATAAGTTCCACCATATCTTTGCCAAGTTGAGCAGCGATGAGGGGAGCAATAGGGTCATCTTTAACACTGCGGCGCCAACGAGGGATGCCGTCCTCAACACTTTCAAGTAAAGATCCTGTAACGCCTGACCCCAAGACAGGTCCTTCGGGGCGCGCATGCACAATAAGCATTTCGTGAGTTGCGCAAAAGTTTTCCATGATAGCATTTGCGGTTTCAGAACCCGTATTATCAAGACCACCCATCGTCAAAAAGCCAGCAACTTTACCCTTGAGTTGGTTTGAAGTCATATGTAAAGGACGCGTGCGATCAAAGAAGTTCTTCATACGTGCTGTTACGTTTGAGAAATAGTTAGGTGAGGCAATTAAGATACCATCTGCTTCAAGCATCTTTGCTTTAATTGCGGCCATGTCGTCGTCTTTGATAGAGCATTCGGGCTTAAATAGACAACGATTGCAACCAGTGCAAAAATCAATAGTACATTCTGCTAGTTCAATAACTTCGGTCTCAGCGCCAGCTTGTCTTGCTGCGTCAAGTGCAATATCGATAAGAATGTCGGTGTTTTGACCTACTCGGTGTGACCCATTGATTGCTAGTACTTTCATGTAATCCCTCCAAAGTTTTGTGTTCTTTGATTGTACAGGAAATCAGTGGGGATGCGTGCTTGTTGTATACCGCTAAGAGTCTAGCGATATCCGTAGGTTTTACCGAGTGCAAACATAAAGATAAGAGTGACAATCACGGCTGCGGTTTCTGCAACAATGATGGCTGCCCAAATCCCATTGACACCAAAAATCATAGGCAAGAAAATAATGGCGCTTGTTTCAAAGACAAGCGTTCGTAAAAATGAAATTGCAGCAGAGACAATGCCATTATTAAGTGCGGTAAAAAATGACGATCCGTAAATAGAAAATCCCATAAGAAGAAATGCTATTGAGTAAATCATAAAAGCGTGCGTGGTCATATCGAGGAGCGCCGGATCGTATCCCACAAACGCCGACGATATGGGGCGTGCCAACAGCTCAGCGGCCACAAACATAATGATGCCTGATACGCCAATGATTCCCATGCCCTTATGCCACAGACTTTTCATTTCGGTGTGATTTTTGGCACCGTATTGAATACTCATTAAAGGTGCTGATCCCATAGAGTAACCCATAAAGATTGCTGAGAAAATCATGACAACATACATGATGACGCCGTAAGCAGCGACACCATCGGCACCAATCATGTGCATAAGCTGATAGTTATAGAGCATGCCAACAAGCGACATGGCAATATTGGTCACCATCTCGGATGATCCATTGACACACGCTTTGCCGAACACACGCAAGTTAAACGATGTCTTGCCAAGACGAAGCGGGCTGGATTTCTTACGTGCAAAATAAATGAGGGGAACAATGCCGCCAAAAAACTCGCCAATCGCCGTTGCGATGGCAGCACCGGTGACACCCCAGCCAAAGCCTGCAATAAAGAGTGCGTCAAGCACGATGTTAATTAAACCTGCACCCAGCACGACAAAAAAGCCAACGTTAGGTTTGCCCGCCGCGACAAAGAATTCCTGGAACACATACTGCAGCACAAAGAAGGGCAGCGATACCAAGCTGATGGCCGCATAAATATGGCAAAGGTCTAAGAGTTCTCCGCTTGCACCAAGCATAGTGGCGATGGGGATAATAAAGAACTGGCCCGCAATCGCAAAGATGATACCTAAAACAAGCGCCGCATAAATAAACATGGAGAAGTAGCGGTTAGCGCGCTCCGGGTCTTTCTCGCCAAAGGTCTTAGCAACAATAGCAGTACCGCCCGTGCCAATCATAAAACCAACCGTGCCCAAGATCATGATGAAGGGCATGATGAGGTTAACGGCAGCAAGGCCGGTGGTGCCAACAAAGTTAGCCACAAAGAGTCCGTCGATGATGTAGTAGACCGACGAGAAAATCATCATGGCAATCGAGGGTGCCGTAAATTTGAGCAAGTCTTTTACGGTCAAGTGTGAATACATATCTATCTTCATAAGGTTATCCTTGTAATCTCATACGTGATTCGTGCGAATATGGTTCTCTGTTGAGAGGAAAAGTGCGCTTAGTGTTCAAGCTCATCATTGAGAGGCTCAAGTGCATCAATCTCTTGGACAAGCATCTGAGTAAACTGAGATGAGAGGGTAAGAAGTTTTTCTTGATCACGCGCAGGTAAGGATTCAAACGCGCGTTGTTCTGCCTCATATACTTTTTGCGTTGTCGCTTGGGCAAAAGCATGACCTTTTTCAGTCAATGCGAGTGCTTTTTCGCGCCCCCGCGCCTCATCGACATAAATTAAGCCCAATTTGATCATCTTTTGAACTGAGGAATTCACGGTCTGTTTGCTGGAATAGGTTAAAAGCCGCAGCTCTTTTTGCGTGAGTGGCCCTTCCGTTCCAATGAAATAGAGGATGTCAAAGGCGCTATCGGATAAGCCAAATTTGTGTGCGGCATTATGATAGGCAACATTGGTTTCTTTGCTTAAGTTCATAAACGCTCTAAACCGGTCGTCTTTGCTCACGGGTTACATCATCCTTGTCGATGGATCGGTGTTGTTCAATAGGGGATAGTCTGAAATCGGACTATAAGATGATGTAATGTTAGTCTGAAATCGGACTAAGGTCAACAATAGTTTGGATAAAGGTTGGATAAACGATAAGAAATTCGCAGGGTATTCACAAATTGCAGGCAAACGAACTCTGCAATGAGTGGTCTTTGGGCTACAATCTAGAACACGCATGCGACGCGAACAGGGGGAGAGGGCGCAAGGCAGCATGATTGATTTGTTATCGGCCATATCTCAAATGGGCATGATGCTCATTGTTGTTGCTATTGGCTACCTTGCCGGGCGCCTCAAATATCTCAACGAGTACGCGACCGATAGCCTCAACAAGCTCCTTATGAATATCTGCCTGCCGTGCCTCATTATTGGTTCGGTGGCACCGCTTGAAATTGAGAATGCTGAGGCGCAGATCATCATCGCATTCATCTTGAGCTTTATCCAATTCACTATCTTCATGCTGGTAACCGCGGGATGCAACTACCTGTTCAAAACACCCAAAGATCAGCGCGCCCTTTACATCTTCATGAATATCTGCACTAACACGGGCTTTCTTGGCGTCCCCATCCTGCAGACCATCTATGGCGATTCAACCGTGCTCGCCGCCAGCATCCTGGTCATGGTAAGCAATCTGTATATTGGGTCGATTGGGTTCATGATTCTTGATGCTCATAACCACAAAACTGAAAATGGCCGCCCTGGCTTCTCGCTCAAGTCCCTGCTTAATACGCCACTCATTGCCTGCACGCTTGCCCTCATTATCTTTTTAGCGGGCATTACGTTTCCACCCATCATCCAAAACACCATGGAATTCGTTGGTGGTGTTTGCCCGCCCGTTGCCATGCTCATTGTGGGTGCAGTACTTTCACGCGCAAACCTGCTCAAAGTAATCACCGAGAAACGCATGTATGGCTACATTGTCGTGCGTCAGCTCATTTTGCCCATCGTGAGCTACTTCATTTTGAGTGCGCTTCACTTTGATCCCATCCTCATCTACGTCTACGTGATCATGTGCGCCGCCCCGGTTGGATCGATGGTTCCAGCGTTTGCGGGCATTTATAAGCACGATGTCGAGCTCGCCGCAACCGGCACCGCGCTTTCAACCGTGTGCTTCTTCCTGATTGTCCCGATCCTGATTGTTGTAATGGCGCTCTTCTAACAATATTTATTTAATGAGAAAGGTATGCTTTTGAAGCATATAAAAGTTGAGAATAGACAGAATGTGAAATGCTTCAATTCTGCTAGCTTATAATAATTTCATCATATTAAACTTCTGCCGAATAGGAATAGGAATATATGGAATTAATAAAAACAGCTGATCAATGTGTTGATGGCGAAATGATTGCTTTGGTATCTTATCCTCGTAATGACAATAGTCACACTTGTTTAATCTATCCGAAATTTTTATCCAGAAATGGAATATGGGAGCAAATTGACCCTATAGCTTTTCCTAATAATGGTAGTTTTGCGGGTGCAATAACTGGGGGAGTGCAGATATCTGATGTAAAAGATAGCATTGGAAATCTTGTTGTCGCAAAAGTTAATAGAGATGCTTTTGACGAGGATTACTTTTATAGCTTGGATGACTCTTCCCGAGCGAAATACAGACTTGCGTTCAATCCTTCTTTTCAACGAGGCGATTCAGAACTAGAGTTATTTCGCTTTTCTGACCATACTCTGTCTTATGAACTTATCCAGGTAATTGAATTGAACAATAATCCAACGTTCAGAACTCCTTTTACTGAAGCGGTGATTGTTGGTGATGACGTATCGGATTTAGTTTGTCAGTTTATTCTTGTCCGAAATAAATCAGGTAATTATTTCGGGCCTTTTGAGTATGTAAAAAAGGAAGAAAATAGAATTGAGTTAGTAGCTCCAAGTGTTAATGATTATCGAATTGCACGTTTCGATGCGTTTGATAACGATTTGATATTGCATATTGACGTTGATACTTATTACAAACGTGGCAAATATGATTTTTTGCCACGGCACGATGTTAATAATCTTTTTAATGCTATCTCTGATAATGAAAAACTTGACTTGTTACCCCAAAAAGAGTTTCTGAATATTGTTACACGAGCAGTTAATACTTCTGATTCATTTAATGTATTGAACAAATCTCAATTACGCAGTATTAAAACTGCAATTAGAGATTATAGTGATACAGCAAGTCGCATACGATTAGATTCATCAAGAAAAGAGCGCATAATTAAGTGGCTTTCCAGTATTGATAACTGGATTACAATGCCAGATGAAATTATGGCTAATGTCGCAAAGTCAATAGATGTTTCAAGCTTTTTGGATCTAATAAGTCAAGATCAATATTTTCCATTATTTAAAGATCAAATAATTGAAAACTCTGGTGTTCGAGATCGCGTGGAAGAAGAGAAACAAAAGCTTGAAACAAATCTTCTTGAAACACGAAGACAGCTTGATCAATTAAAAACCGAAATTAAGTCAGCAAAGAAAGAAAAAGAAGAGATAGATCGCAAAATAGCGGAGTCAAACAAAGATCTTGAGAAAGTAAGAGATGAGGCGCTTGAGCAAAAAAGGCACGAAAGTGACAGGCTCGATAATGAAATCGAAGAAAAAGAAAAAGAGATAGAACGTTTGAATGAGGAATACGAGCGTCTAATTGTTAATAAAAATAGAATTGATGATGATGTAAAAAGGATAATCTCTGGAATTAATGATGAAGTGGCAACGTCTACCAAAATTCTCGAAAGCGAAATTTTAAAAAAGGTCATATCAGCGGTATCGGGTTTTGATTTGCGCAATGAAGACAATGAACCTGTAATTGAATACCCCTGTTTGAGAAGCAAAGATACGTTAATGTCTGATGGCGATACTGTTGATATTTTATTTGAGGGTGTTACTCAGCGTGCTGGACGTCAGTTTTCAAAAAATGATGTAATTAACTTAATGATCTGTTTAACGCAAGGGTACATTACGACTCTTGCAGGATTACCCGGGACTGGAAAAACAAGCTTATGTAATGCTCTTGCCGGTGTCTTGGGGTTAACTAATAATGAAGCAGGAAAACGTTTTACAGAAATCAATGTTGAGAATGGGTGGACCTCTTATAAAGATTATGTTGGATACTATAACCCACTTGCAGATACTTATGAAAAGGCAAACGAGAATGTATACAATGCGATGCATCGTTTGTCAAATGAGTATTCAGAAAATATAGATATTTCAAAAATCCCTCCGTATATCTTTTTGCTTGATGAAGCGAATTTGAGTCCAATAGAGCATTACTGGTCACCATTCTTGCGAGCATGTGACTCGTTTCAAGAATACACTGAGCTTTCTTTAGGAGGATCGCAGATATGGCATTTGCCCAAATATGTGCGTTTTCTTGCAACAGTGAATTTTGATCACACTACAGAAGCATTATCAAATCGCTTTCTCGATAGAAGCTGGGTAATAACGTTAAGTCCTGATTATTTTGACTTAGAGTTTGAGCAAATTGATTTTGCGAGGGAGTTTGCGAATGAGGACGCTTTCTCTTTTGAGGAATTACTTAGAGTTTTTGATTACAACAAGGATGACGTACCTGATCAGGACAATATTCAACTTTTGGATGACTTAGCTCGAATATGTAAGCAACATGCTTATCCTATTTCGCCTCGAAGCTTAATAATGATGAAAAAATATATCGCATCTGCTTCTAGATTAATGTCGCTAAAAACACGAGATAGCAAATACGCACCAATCGATTATGCCTTTTCTCAAAAAGTATTGCCGCAACTTACTGGACCCGCTGAATTGATTGAATCTTTAGTTGATGATTTGATAAAGAGATGTTCCGAATTAAAAAATACAAAGAGTCAGCTTGATCGAATGAAAGCGTTTGGAAAAGACAGTGGCTTTTATCAATACTTTATCTAGTAAATTTAGCATTGGGTTCGTAAGAATTGAAAATGATTATTCGCATGAGTTTGATGACTATCCACTCTACTACTATGTTGATGTTAAAAATTCAATAGATATAGCTAGTGAGAAAGCCGTCTATGAGAATTATCCTTATACGGTAAAAGTTTTTATCCTGTCAGAGTATCAAATTGCAAATATAGATATTTGTATTAATGGAGCAAGTCCACTATCAAATTATATTCCTAGCTCATCAAGGATGTTTTTTGATGGAAAAGAATACATGGAGTATTCTGCGGATTCGTGCAATATAGAGAAATACATTTTCCGGCTTACATATGGTTTTGTAAGGGTTGAAGCAGTAGCTACAAGATCAAATTATATGGATGGTGAAGATGTTGCCATGTTCACCACTAAAGATATTCTTTGTTTAGTTAAAGACGATCGTCAAATGGCTGTTGTTGGCGCGATGCTCGAAGAATTATTAGATAGGGGAAGCGAAACAGTTTCTCGTTGGATGTTTGCTGGAGGGAATGATAAACAATCAGCGTATTCACTCTTTGAGGCTGGTCTACAAAATAATGTGCCAAAATCAATATCATCCATGATTCAGCTATTCGAAAAAGCTATTGTTGAGTATGAAGATAATTACGCCTTCTTTCGTTCTCATGGGTACAAAAAGATTGGGAAAGAGAAAAAGAAGCTACCTCACCAGATGATTCGACATGCAGGAATGCGTGAGCTGATGTGGATTTGCAAGAATTCGAATGTGTTAAGTGAAACACTTCATAAAACAAATATCGAGTATCGCGGGAAATACTATTTGCCGTATGAAGTAGAAACAAGTCAGAAAATTAAAACATATGACAGTTATGAAAATAGAATTG
>CAJMOJ010000011.1 GCA_905215035.1 uncultured bacterium | reverse complement strand
CTCGCCGATTTTCGTAAGGTGAAATCATTAGCTGACGTAAGCTGAGATATGGAATCCCCGAGACCTTTTTCAAGTTGGTCTATCCCGATGGTTCCATCTGCAATCTTATCAGCAGTCACACACTTTTCACTAAGCATGTCATTCGTAATAATCCCATTAGCAAGCAGCGCTGAAGCTAACTCACCAGCAGTAATATCAGACGCATCATGAGTGTGTGATTTAAGTGCGAACTTTGACTTGATACGCGCCCAAAGTGTTGTGAGACCTGTCCCTGTAAGTACATTTGATGATGTGACAACTTCATCATTTGCAATATCTTCAATTTGGCTGCTGCTAAGTGGAGATCGAGCAATATTTAAGAAGCGGAAAATGAAGTTCTTTGCTTGGTTGTCTCCTTGAGCTTCAATCTCAATATTAGGATCTCCGCCATTATCAAAATATTCGGCACTTACTTCACCGAAGCCACCGTCTTTTCCTTGAACTTCGCCTAAGTCTCTTACTGGCATAATTGTGCTCCTTTTATTCTTCGATATTCACCAATAGGTGACCGTTTTCAATATAAAAATCAGGGACTTTCGTTCCGTCTTGATAAACAAGATAGAGATGGCCATCTTCTCTGACCTCAAACCCATAAGCTCCAGTTTCGAGCGTCACGATCACGCCATCAGCCCCCTTGGGTCCTCTGATGTTTACACTTTCTGGGTTTGGTTTACCTTTATCATTTGACCACTGCAAAATTCCGTTCTCGTCAACATATGGTGTATAGGTTGCGCCATTCCAATATCCAGATGCGAGTTTTGATTCAAGATCGGATGCAAGGCTTTGGCGTTCTGATTCTGCAGCATCACGTAAGTCTTCAGCTTTACTACGAGCTAACTCTGCGTTTATGCGTTGTTTTTCTGCGGCGTCGCGAATCCCTTCTGCAAGTTCTCGAGCAGCTTCAGCGTCTTCGGTGTCATTTTTGATGAGATCGTATTCTTCACGAATACCCGCCATAGCATCGTATATAACATCATCGATAGTGTCCTCTTTTAGATCAGCAAACCAATCGAGTAGATCCTCGTATGTCGCGACACGTTTAACCATGTTGGTGCCAAAGCAAACATAAGCCGCACGCCCATCATCAGTAGATGGGTCATCTCCAAGAACAACTGCCCATTCTCCTGCTACTAAGCGAGTAGGGTCGAACTGCCCAAAATATCCGCGTCTAACTACAATAGCCATCAGACACCTCTTCAAACATCCAATCAAGAGCAATCATTTGCGATCCAGTTAGTTCGCTCATAATCTTTTCTGCAGGAACTTTCATCACTGTAAATTCTTGTTCTGCTTCAGCGAGTGGGGTGATCTCATCAACAAACTGGGTAAAGCCATTGGTTTCAGGTGTGACAGCGACATAATCAGTCCTGTTGCCATCGCAATCTAATTGAGGATCACCGTATTTAATGATGAGTTCCTGTTTCATGGCAAGATATTCCTGGATAAGTTCGCTTAGTATGCGTGTATTACGAGCTGCGACAAGCCCTGTTAACCCTTTACAATCGAGTAGCGGTTTAAGATCCATAATCATGGTTTCAATCTCTACGTTAGTTCTTTTCATGTGATACCCCTTGTTGTAGTGATTTCAAGATCACATCTAGCTTTTTGTCTATGTTCTCTAATAATTTTTTATCGCCAGGCTCTTGGCTGGCTTGTGGAGCATAGCTGTCCACCTTGTTACTTTCTGGTGCTTCCGCGATTTTTTGTATTGACATATAAAACAGCCCTCCATAAATCAAGCAAATCTAATGTTTGTCACAAATCCATTCTTGAACGTTATGATGCAGGTAACCATTGAAAGGTTGTTTGTCCCTGGAACATATCCATTGACATAGGGGATACGCACTTCTTGATTAAGTCCACCAGCTGCGCCACCTGTGACAGGATCAATCCATGCTTTGCGAAGCCTGAAATTGTTTACATCCAAATCGCACCCTAAATAGAGTCTGTCTGCCACGCTATAGTTATCAAAAGCCTTAGCTGCGTAGCAGAGCTTGAACTCGTAATTTTTTTGAGAAGAACTCTTTCTATACGACCAGCCCATGTAAGCGCCGCCAGGCTCCATGTTGAAATCAAGACCCTTTAAATTAGGGTGATTATTGACAGCATTTGTTCCTATGTATCCAACGAGAGTGCCAGTTTGCTTTAGTTCCATACCACGGCTTGTTAATGTAATGACTTCGTTTGTGATGGAGCTTGAACTGATTGCAAATCCGCCAATATTTCCTTTTTTAACAGTCAGCTCTCCTGTATTAGTAAGAGCTGAATAAGTAGAATCCCACCAGAACTGACCAGCTTTTACATCTGCACAAAAGATAGTCTTGCTGCCACGTTGAACTCTAAGTGATCCAGTATTGATATGATCAGCATCGATACCAATAGCGTAGATTGAATCAAGTATGGCGTTTCCCCACTTATCCAATCCATATTGATAAGTTTTACCACCATCGATAGAGATACCAATACCTGCAGCGTTGATCTTCCAAACAAACTGAGATTGCGTAAAAGTACCTGGTTTTTGGTCAGGTTTTTCTTGTTTGTCGTGGACATACCACGTGGTTGCTCCACCTTCTTTTACCGATGTTGTATACATTCCGCTAGAGCTGGCAAGATCATCATTTAATTGCTCAATTGCTGCTTCACGAGCTGTTTTTTCTGCCCTTATTTGTTCACGAGCAGCTTGTAATGCCTTTGTAATAGCACTACCAGCTGCCGAAGCTTTTCTAAGCGGCGTTTCTGCGTTACAGGCAAGCGCTTGATAAGAGCCAAGCTTGTAGGTGTTGGATGTAATATAACTTCGATATACGCGCTGATTGTAGTCAGTGATAATGATAGGGTCCCCTGGCTCCCATGAAGGATCTCCAAGGCATGAAACATCGAATGGACGAAATCTCATTCCGCCTACTTGGTTGTATAGGTTTTGTGCAACACGAGCTGCTTGGCCATAAGCAATAAAAGGGTTGCTTTCTACTTCAAGTACATATCCTTTAACACCGTTAAGGACGGTTTCGCCCTTTTCGCCTGTGGTGCTGTCTTTTGTGACTTCATCTGATGCGGTGACTTTTACACCAGTAATAATTACGTCATCACAGGTGATTGCAGCAGTACTAAAAGCAATAACGCTTACTATCTTGTCAGCGTTAAAACTACCACCTTCTACGTTGTCTCCTGAGTTATAGTCAAGGAAGTTGCCGCCATCGGCATTATCGCCAGATTGGTATGGGTTTCCATCGTCAAACGTTTCACCGTCAAGCCAATCTTCTGATTCAAATGCTTTAAGGTCGTACCAACCAAGTTCTAAACGGTTGTCATTAGTGATTCTGACGTAATTGCCTGTTGCTTGTGCGATGTATGAAATCGCATCATGGCATGTCATATCGTCTTTAGGACGAACAGGGAATACGTAGGCGTTATTAGCGAAGTTAAGACTTAGTGGTACAAGTCCACAAGCAGTACATAAATCTCTTACAAGCGTTGCGGCTGTTGTAGGGAATACAGTACGTACCTCAGAAAACATGATCTCATCAAGTAGACACATAGAATCAAGACCAGAAATGCCTATAGTGGTTCCATAAGTTTCTGGCTGCTCAAGAAAATAAGTTCCTTTGATCAACCATTCTATTTGGCCGTCATCAAGCTCAACTCCTAATGACGGGATGATTTTTGCGCCAGTAAAATCAAAATCATCAAATTTCCTGCTCCAGTTGTGAAGCGTGCAAGAAAATGATCCTGTAACTGCAGCTCCAATATCAAATGAACCCCCGCTGGATGTTGAGTGTGAAAAGGTTGGCGATCCGCTCATGATGTCATCGCCGGTAAGGTCGTGGCTGCTTCCATCAGCAAGGATAAGACGCGCCTTTATAAGGCAGTTCGTATTCTGGCTTATCTTATGTTTGAAGTCCCAACTTGTGCTTAGCATTTGTTACACCTCAATAAGATCAAACGAAAGCACACTCATGGTTGTACCAGTTAATTTGTTGTTGATTTGTCTAAAGGGGGAGGATTTATCGCCACTATAAAACTGTTTAGTGATAAATCCTCCCTCCATTACATCAAGATAACGAACATAGAAATATACGGAATTTGTCATTTTAAGGATCTTAGAAGCATTTTCTAAAGATGGATTTTTCCATGACAAAGTAAGTTTGCGTTTTTGTGCAAGTCTGTTTTTTTGCATAGAGCAATTGGCATCCTGAGTACGCCCAGTATCAGGCGAGCAGATGTCATTTAAGCCCCATTCATACACATCGGGCTCAATGGGTAAATCTTCCAGGCGCGCTGGGTTGGTTCCTATTTGAAGCGTTGTTGCCAAATCTAACCTCTATACAAACTGGAGCTCACCTTTTATTTCGCCACGTTGTTGAAGACGTCTGTTCCCTTTATTTGTTGCGCGAGCAAGCTCCTCATTTCCAACTTGCAAAACGATTGTCACATCGGTGTCGTTTTCTTGACTTCCTAGGCTGCTAAAAGAGAGTGCCGCAATTACTCCTTGCTCTACTGCTTGGGCTATTTCTGCGGCATTGCCACCAGATTCTTCACGTATGATTTTTCGGATAAGGCTCTCTGGTGCCTCGAGGTTATTACCAGCTGTTTGGTCTCCAAGAACTGCCATGAATTTACGATTAGGAGGGATGACTGCACCTTGCGCAAGGTAGGGGATTTGTGGCATTGATACAGATCCTTGCCACTGAATACCAAAATTACCAAGAAGACCAGTAATGCCGTTAGAAATGCCATTAATAAAGCCGCCAAATGAGCCAAGACCACTGTTTAGACAAGAGATAAGGCCATTAACAATGCTTTTGAATTTGTCTTGCCAAAATCCGATAGTAAATACTGGAGCAACTGTTGAATTCCACCAATTAACAATAGAGTGCCAAACATCTTTGACTTTGTTGAGTAAAAAATCCCAATTAAGGGCAGCTCCTGCCACAAAGGATCCAATTCCTGCAAGAATACATGCAATGCCAAGAGGGATTCCTACTCCAGTACAAAGCAAGATTATTCCGATAACAATAAGCGCTGATCCAATTATCATGAGTAGCGTTGATACTGTATTCTTAACATCTTGTGGTAGCTTATCCCAGTTAAGAGCAACCGCGCTAACGAGTAGTCCTGCTCCAACGATTAGTAATCCAACACCAAGGGGAACCGCTGTCCCAGATAGCGCGAGAATCGCTCCTAGTACTAAAAACGCAACACTGATAACGGCAAAGATTACGCTAATCGCAGTCTGAATTTCTTCTGGTAGATCATTCCAATTAAGAGCTGCAGCGCCCACAATAGTTGCAGCTCCTGCAGCCATAAGGCCAATACCAAGAGGAAGTCCTGCGCCAGAAAAAGCAAGAACCGCGCCTATAACAAGCAATGCCCCACCAAGTAAAACCATAAGGGCGCTAACGGCATTGCGAACATCTTGAGACATGCTATTCCAATTGAGCGCTATTGCTGCCCAAATAAGAGCAGCGCCTGCTGCAATCATTCCTATACCTACTGGTATTGCTGCACCAGAAAAAGCAAGCACAACGCCAATCACTAGGATTACGATACCTGTAATTATCAAAGCCGCACTAATAGCATCTCGTACTTCTTGCGGTAGTTTCGACCAGTTCTCTTGAGCAACGGTGTAGATCATAAGTGCGCCAATCGCCATAAGACCAATACCAAGAGGTATATTGATTCCTGAAAAACACAGGATGGCGCCTACTGCAAGAAGAGCAGCTCCAAGAATACCCATGATTGCTGCGAGTGTGTCATCAATCGCTCCAATATCAAGTCCTGCAAAATCAGAACCACCAGCTCCTCCTGATGCACCGGTACTAGGTTGATCTGAGTTATCCTCCATCTTGTTGATTTCATCAAAAGCCATCAATTGAGCGTTTGCTTCCTTTTGTGCTTTTGCTAGATCTTTTGTTGCCTTTGTTTGCTTTTTAACAGATCCAGCCGCTTTTTTTGCTGCTTCAATCGATTTGACAATGTTGGTTTGAAAGACCATATCAATTAAGCGTGCAAGAGTAGTAAGCATATTGGCAACAATGGTAATAAACCCTAAAAGAGCGGGTAGTACCGCATTTAAGATTCCTGCAGCAAATCCCGCCATAATCGCATGAACGCCATTAAATGAACGAGCAAGGGCATCGTTTTCTTCAATAGCATCAGTGATATAGCCTTTTAGTGCTCTAATACCAGATAAAATCACACCAAATAAAAAAACCTTTTTAAACATCGTGTTAATGCGACCGCTGAATTTTGAGAAGCGTTCTTCCGCAGACGACAAGGCACCAGATATAGCCTGGGTGTTGCTTGAATAGCTTCGTGCGTATTCTTGGGATAGATCACGCTGTTTTGTTTTTGCGTTTTCAATTTGCTGCGCATATTCTTGCGCTTTTTGATTAGCTGATTGCCATTTGCTATTAAGCTTGTCGCTCTCCTCAATTTGAGAAGCAAGAGTAGAGTTTGCTCCCTCTAATTCTTCTCTAATAGAAGCAATAGTGTCTGCATTGGATCGATAATCTTGCACGCTGTGGGTTACTGATGGTATATCGGCAAGCTTTGCTTTGAGCGATTCAATTCGCTGTTCCGTTTCGTAAATTGCTGCATTTGCTTCATCCATCTGTTTCTCGATGAAACTCTTCTCGGATTCTGTCTTGTTTAACTTATCTTGAGTACTCTTGATTTCTTTTTCGGCCTGTTTTAATTCAGATTCGAGTTGAGAATTATCAAGAGCAGTTGAAAAGGTAATTGTTCCTGCGTCCATGGCAAATCCTTACTTAATCCACTGATTGAGCAACTCCTCCTCATCAGCTGAGAGGTCTTGTTGTTTAAGATCAATAATGTCTCTGTTTTCGCGGTAAAAAGCTTGGTCTGTTTTATCTAGTTTTTTACCCTGAGCTAGTTTTTTGCGTATGCTTACAACCTGAGCAAAAAGACAGTCGCCTCCCATCTCGTAATACGCAGACAAGAAACTCCACCAATGGAGATATTCACAAGCACGAACTTCAAAACCTAAGACACGGTTAACTGGTGCAATGATGATGGGTAAATCTTGATGCCAATCCATCAGTTTTAGCTTTTCTGCTTTAGGTGCTTTATCGTCATCAGTACCGCCACCACCGATAAACCAATACACATAATTAATAGCTTCTTGGAACAGTTTGACTGGCATATTCTCGAACTCTTGATAAAAGACAGAGAGAACAACTAGTGTCCTCTCTTCGTCTTCAATCTCTTGATCTTGCATGACCTCAATTATGTCGATCGCTGCTCTCCAATCACTATTGATTTGGTACTCGCAATCACCAATAACAGCTGATGTTGGAAGATCATAGACAGACATAATTACTTCTTTTTGTATTTGGAAACCATACCATCATATTTTTGAGAGAACTTCTTAAGGCGTGGATCAGACTTCTTCTGCTCTGCCGTAAATCCAGCTTCAATAGTCTCGGCAATTGCAAACATAAGATTCATCCATACAGGTAGACCGTTAGCGAGGGCGTAGCAGTTCATGTTTGGGAATAGGGCATCAGCAATACCATCGCCTAAAAGATCATCAATAATGCTACGCATTTCATGGTCTCGTTCTGATGCGTAAGCAAACATTTGCTCACCATCAGATCCGATCTCATCAACACGCTTTTGAAATTCATCTTGTTTAGACTCAAGCCCTGTAAATGCATCATAGAGTTTCTCGACAAAAACTACGTCTGTTGGGTTGAAGTAAACAGTGGCTTTATCGTTAATAACAAATTCTTCAATACCCGTATCAAAGTTCAAAATTTTAGCCATTGGTACACGCTCCTATTAGTCCTCGTCGAAATTAATTGCAGATGCACTAGAAGCCGTAAAAGTTGGCGTACCGTCTGCTGCAAGCGCTACCGTGCCGGTCTCTCGTTTTCCGCCAAAAGTAACATCAATAGGCATCTCGATTGAACCGCCACCTTCACCACCAAGACCAGTTGGCTTTACCATTGATGAGGGGTAGCGTTCAGCAAAAGGAGCAGTTTTTGACCCAGCATAGAGATGGACCAACATTAGATCCATGTTTGCCAAAGCAGTGTTGTTTTGCTCTTCGATGCCAAGCTTCCAAACCTTTACGATTGCTGAGTCTTCAGAATCAAGATTACAAGGTTCAAATGACTGAGTAATAGTTGGCTTTTTCATGCTTGAATGGGTATTACCAAGGATGTCCTTAGACGATTCCTCACTCCAGTCATATTGCTGGGATGAATCGCCTACACGCTTTCCTAGTGCGCTCCATACAGGAGATGTATAGGTGCCAGTATTGAGGTAAGTAATAAGCAACTCCCGGGCAATCGTCTCGCCTGGGGTTGTGTTAAATACAGTGTTGTCAGGCATGTTTTATCCTCTTTTCTTAAAGTGCTTGGTAAACAAAACTGAAATTTGAATGACGTAGATCGCTACGCCTTCTTCATCTGCAGAGTAGATCGCTCCATTTTGTGCAACGATTCGCTCAGTTTTGGGCATATCTCCAAAGCTGGGCGCTAACCCACATACGGATTGTTTTTGCACCCACTCTTGAAAATCCATAAGCCAATCAGCGTTAAAAGTCGCGCCAGTATCTTCTCCGGGCGCTTTTTCAAATGCGGTATAAAGTGCAAAGTTGTATTGATTCTCAACGCTTGTATTGCCCACGATGTCAGTAGATCGTTTGATTTCTACGAGCCCTGATGGGAAGAGTCCACCGCAATTTGGGATTGAATCGGTGTAATCAATTGAAAGTTGCGAAAGAATATTTGCGTCAGGAAAGCTTTTGATAAACGTCCTCATCTTGTCTAGTGGGCTCATGAGATACTCCTTGCATAATCATTCACTTCTTGTGCGATAGCTTTTCCTTCTTCTTGGATAAGCGTGCGATCCCAGAATGGACCAGCGAGTGGATTTTCCGTTTTGGTGTAATTAAGCGGATGTCCCCCCTTTGACACACCGTTGTAGAGATACTGCGCATAAGGAGCATTAACGGTAATGCTCGTAGGAGACGAGGCAATAGTTAAGCTTTCAGCGGTGTGTCCTGTTCTCCATGGCATATAACGACGCATGCGAAACAAGACCCTATCTGTTAAGAATTGCTGTACGTTTCCTTTTTGGCTAAGTCCTAGACGATCAATAATTTCTCGATTAGGGAGGATGTTGGCAGATATTTTGATACGCATATGCTTATCCTCCAGCTTCTACATGGCATATTTCCCCGTTGAAGTATTTCTTATCAATATAGGAAACAACGCACACACCAGGAGTCTTAGCTGGAATAAGCGATCTCCATTGATCATCGGTTGATATGTCTAAGCCTTTGCCTAAGACGACTTTATCTCCAGAGCAAATATCAGCATCACCCACAACAACAAGCAGAAATGACAAAGCATCTTTAGAGCCTGTCTTGTCAACACTCTTGACTTTCTTAAAGTCAAGAAAAGCTCGATCGTAAATTGATCGAGTGATCTTGTTATCCTCTCGATGGTAGACCGTTACAGTCTGCGTACACAGAGGGTAGAGCATTGATGGACGTTTCTTCAAGGCGACCATTAGCAGATCCCAACATAGATGTGTAGATAGTTACTTGCTGCATCGTGAAGAGCTCTTTTTTGACCATTTGGAGATAAATCAATCGCACCGCCATAAGTAGCGTCAAAGGTCTCTGAAACGGATCCGACACTAGCCGATTTAACAGATCCTGCGCTATTGGCTGCTACATCGAAATTGCAGTATTCTTCAGCAACAGCACAAAGAGCCATAGACCATGCTCGATCATCATCATTTCCATACGGAGTCACAGTTGACAAAACGCTGATGCGGTCTAGGTATGACTCTGCTCGAGTTGCATACCCAGACCATTCATCTTCGGGAATCGTAGTTCCTCCGTAGGTGTCCTTGTAGTATGTGTAATCTACATTTAAGGACGGCATTGACTATTCCCCGCTACCTGGAACTTCAACCTTGTTTGGGTCATTAGTGGTTTCGTTTTCATTTACTTGAGCGGTATCAGCGCTAACCGGCAAAACAAGCTTGACAGGACGAACCGAGCAGTCTGGAGCTTCGGTGCCCTTGTTAGCGTAAATTCCAGCCGCCTTGTTCTTAAGTGCGATCGTGCCATACACCCAGCGCATCTGCAGCTCGTGTCCATCACCATTCTGGTTAACTTCAGGCGGGAAGTATTTGGTAACTGCACGCTTCCAAACAAAACGGATTGGCTTAGATTTAGGATCAGAGCTTTTGCCGATAGCGATAAAATCTGCACCGCCTAAGCGCTCATCATCTGGCTCGAAGATTTCAAAGAAGTTGTAGGTACCAACGGTATCGGTGATAACGTCTTCACCAGCAAACTCTCGATCAAGTGCATCTTCAAGACATGCAAGAGCATCTGAACTCATGTAGAGATAGGCTGAAGCATAACCAGCATGTTTGAGCTGGATACGTGCTTTACGTAGCTCAGTCTTGATGTTTGCGGCGGTCAGATTGGTAGTCGCCTTGGTCTTCGCTGCAGTGTGAGCCTTTCCAAAGAAATAAGTATCAATCTCTGGGACAAGTAGAGTACGCTCAAACTGAGATGCAATGTTAGTCATGCCTAAAAGAGGCTGATCCATAACGTCAAGTGCATCATTGTAGAATGCCTTCTGACGATCCTTGTCAAGTTCGTAAGGCGTGTATTTGATAGCTGCCTTACCCTTGGTAACGAAACGGTCATAATCCTCAGTACCGCCATCAAAGACCATCTCTGGCACTTTGACAGTTCGTGCGCTAACGAATTCTGCGCCTTGCTCCTGAAATGGAGTGGTGAACGATTCCTGTACGATCAACTCATCGAGTACTTGTTTATACTCTTCAGGAAATTCATTAGTCAAATCATCAGCCATTATTTACTCCTTAGTATGAATTCCAGCAATTTTACGAGCTTCTGCAAGTCGTTTTTCTTTATCGCTGGGCGCTCCACCTGGTTTACCACCTGTAGAGCCAGATTCTTTCTTGCCTTCGAACAGGTAAGGGCACTCCTCCTTGAGTTTCGCGACGTCGCCATTGTAGTCATCGAGGAGAGCTTTTGCAGCCTTGGTGTTCTTGCACCCTGCCATTTCAAGCTTGTGAGTCACGCGCTCATCGGCCTGAGATGCTTTCATCTCATCGATCTGCTTCTGCAGTTCTTTTCGACCTTCTTCAGTCTTGGCCTGCTCAGCAATCTTTGCTTCAAGTTCAGCAATCTTGGCGTCCTTTTTTTCCATGTCACGCTTGTACTTTTCTGCATTGATAGCGGGTTTGCCATGTTCGTCTAAGAGACCTTCATCACCTTCTGGCTCCTTTGGCTCAGGATCTTTAGGCTCTGGACCCTTGGGATCAGTAGGAGGTGTTGGCTCGTTTGGCTCTGGTGGATTAGTTGGCTCTTGTGGCTCTTTAGGTTCGTTAGCACCCATATTTCCTGTTCCTTTCATCCTGGGTTTGTTTGCGCGATTCCCTTCGCGATTCAGGCGGGTTTTTTTCGCGATCCCACGCAAGATGAAGTATGGGGCAGGTGTCGTTTTCTACATTTTTGGCATAAAAAACCCCTCGATGGAGGGGCTAGAAAGTACGGAGTAAAGTGGACTAAAACGGAGTAGTAATGATTAATGCGATGCTTCTTCTGATTCTGCTTCAGCTTTCTTTTCGAGCCATAAAGCGTAATCTTCATCGTTTAAATACTCACGCATAAATTCATCGGAATAAGGTTCAAAATGGATTTCGCGTCCTTGTTTGAGTAAGAATATCAAACCTTCAGCAGATCGTTTATTAATGTCTCCGTCCAGTTGGTATGTTTTGCGTTCGTTCATCTATTTCAACTTCTCAGAATTGTAATCAAATCCATAATCGGAGGCGTGTTTCTTCAACCATTGATGCATCTTTGATTTTACCACGACTAGGGCTTTTCTTTCACCAGCTGGATCGAGTCTTATCCCTGCTTGCTCATAGCCGTCTTCTACCCAGATTCTGTATTCTTCATTATTCTTGACCGTTATTTCTTCTATGTGAAAATCAAGTTCAAATTGTTTTGTGCTTTCTTCTGTAGCCTTAGCAGTTCGAGTTAGCTCGTATCTTTTCTTTTTAAGAACATCGGTCACGATATGGTACGGTGATTCAGTGATGACCGTTAGCTCGATATCTTCCCAGCTAAAAGTACCACCAATAGTTGTGGTATGTGTATGAGCTAGATTTGCTCCATGGAGTAGCCCAACTTCTTCTTCTGTTAGATCTACACCTAATGGCGTGCCAACTTTTTCAAATGTTGATCCGTTGGGTAGTTTTGCGGTTAAAACTTCATTTTCGAATTGTCCTGCCCATAGTTTATGAGAAAGACCTGATGATACCTTCTTATTCTCCTTAATCGCCTTTAACGTTGCATCTTTCGGCATGTCTCCAGCCCATTCACGCTGTGGTTGTCTGATAAGGATTTGTGTTCCTTTGTTGCATTTAGCGTTGGACTCCTTAATGAATGAGCGCATCGCTTCCTGACGCTTTTGCAGTAAGAGCTTCGCTTTGGTCACCTCAGCCGCATTCTCAGGGCTTGGATTCGCATCATAGAGCTGTTGTGTAGCTGCGAGCTCTCGTTTGGCTTCTCGGATCTTGCGCTCACGATAACGTTGTTTCTGAGTGAGATTGTAGATCTCTTCGTTATCAAGACCGGTAGGGCTTTCTGGATCCGGATGGTAAGCCCGTGGGCTGCCCGGCACCCATGGTGCGAACGAATGGCGACAGTTCACGCCTAGGAGCTGATCACCAAGAGCTGTGTAAGGGCCACAAGTTCCGCGATAGCCCGTTCCATATTCAAAATCCTCATAACGTATTCCGTCAACCTCAATGGCGCCACCTATGTGGTAACACTGTCCTTGCCATTCACAATGAGAAGGTCGTGATCGATATGACTCGATACTTCTACGAACTCAATACCAGATTCTTTCATGCGCTCCATGGTTAGCTGAGCTGTGCCTTGGGCAATAAGGCTACGCAAATGACGCTGTACGGCTACATCAACCTTATTTGTGATGGTTATTTTGCCTGTTTCTTCGTCTTTGTAGGTGACTAGCGTTAGGCCACCTCGTGCAAGCTCACGTACGGCCTTATGCATTGCTTGTTCTGTAGTTATGTTACCTGTTGCGTTTTGGGTAACTGCCCAAGTGGACCATTGAAGAAACTTAGAACGAGCTGACTCAGAAAGCGCGAGATTATCTCGTGCAATCATTTCACGTGCTGAAGCCAAAACAGAAGCAGTCTGAACAGTTAAAGCATCTTCTGCAAGACTAAGCCCAAGAGCATCAGAAATGATGCCAAGGTCAAATGAATCACTTGTTGCCATAGCTTGCTCAACGTCTGCTTTTACGGCCTTGTCAATTTCACTGGCATGTGAATCGATGATCTTTTTAAGCTCAATCGGCATCGACTGCATAAGCATCAAAAGCGCAGTTTGAGCGCGTTGCCCTGAAATATCACCCTCAATCATCTTGGCGACAAGGTATTCGATGAGTTCAGATTCTATTTGCCGATACGTAGTAGTTACATACTCGCCAGCAATATCCATCTGTTCTGGAGTAAGCATCAGAAACCTTCATCGACAAACTGTTGGTCTCCGACGGCTTGTCTAGCTTCCTCTTCGGTTTTGCCGTAAAAAGTGGCTAGATACATCCATTTAGGAACAACTCCTGCAGCAATCTCATTCAACATCAGATTTTTTTCTGTCTGAGTATCAGTGATTACCGAGTCATCGAATTTAACATCTACCGCTCCAAAATCGGTGTCAAAGTCAGCATAGTTGTTTGCTTTAGCACATGACATTAAGCCAGTAATAACATCAGTAATTGCTTTTCCTACCGACTTTTCGTGTTTGCGAACATTGCGCATCAATACGCTATTGTCACTCACTACTTCTGTGGCTGTTTTTAAGCCGCCAGTTTTTCCAATCTGGAAATATTGTTCGCCAAAGCCGCAGTTGTCGCCCAGCTGAGATAAGGCGATGTTGAGAGCATCTTTCAATGGATCAATTCGAATGTTTGGCGAGAACACATCAATGAGTTTACCGTTGTCATCATTCTTGTATACCATGCGATATACCATATCCTCGATGTCAGCAACGGGAATCTTTTCTCCATGCTCGTTTTTAATATCAATCATAGATTCATCAAGAAACACACGAATGCGAGTAAGGTCTACCTCTTGAAAGATTGAGTCCCAAGATAGATCAGTCGCCTTGATCGAATCAAGTGCGTCATAGAATACTGAGATGCCATAAGGTGAGAGATCGGCAACAACATTATCAAGCCCAGGCTTCACAATGCCAAATGTTTGATATTTCTGCCTGGTGTTGAAATCATCAATAAAGCCAAGAGATTCTGCGTCAACTTCTTTTCCGTTTTTGTCGAAAAGATAAGTTTTGATGTGGTAATTACCGCCGTCTTCTTCGTCAGATGCATGAATTTGGAGCTGATTGTATTGCTTGCCTTTGATGGTTACACGCGTAACGAATGCGCACTCTGTTACCCCGTCTTCATCCCAAGACAAAGGGATAATCATGCGTGCATCGTAGCGCCTAATTTTAATGTCAACTACAGCACTTTCGTAGATATTAAACCAAAGCGCCCATGCAGCAGTTCCCATTGCAAATGCTTTTTCGATCGTCATCTGACCCAAGAACCAAAAGCCTGTTTTTTCCAAGAATTCAGAAAGCCATTTATTTGCCTGCTCATCTTTGACAGAAATCTGTGTGTCTTCGTTCAAGATCAAAGAAGCCCATTCTTTGCATACCTTACGAGCAGGGCGAAGTGAATAACGCGATCTTGTTTTCTTGCTGCGATCGGTTGAAATATACGAAACCTGATAGAAGCTATTGGATCCTGTGTACCAGGAATACCATTGCTGGATATGAGATGCCATGGAATCAGGAATTGTATATCCAAGTTCTTTTATTTTGTCTTTGATATAAGACGGAATAGCGAATTCATCTATAGCCATGCTCTTTCCTTTCGTTGAGCTTTCAGTAAGCAATTATTCATCGTGTGTCGCTTGCCCTTGGTACGCCCTGCGACCACGTTTGGCCATAGGCATAATTGAATAACGAGCTGCATCTACCCAGTGGTCATTGCCGTCAGGAATTTCATTGAGCACTTCGCCGTCCTTATTGACTTCGTATTGCATTTCGCGCACTTCACGTGCAAGTTTTGGACAGCGAACAGGGTCAATTACCCAAGTTGCAGACTGCAAGAATTGATACGATGCTTTACGCATGTTTCCCTTGCCGGCGGCAACTGCATTGACGCCAGAATCTCGTTGAGAAGCGATTGATTGAGGATCTGCATCATCAGACTGAACACGCAAATTATGGTAATAAGTCTTGCCATCGTCCTCTTTCCAGGTAAGAGCCTTTTTAATGCGTTCTGCCTGTTCTGGTGGTGTGAGTTTATTTCCGCCGTCTTCACAAAACGAGTAGAGCTCGCGTCCATTTTGGCGCCACTCTGATAAAACGAAAGCCCAAGGATCTGGATACCATCCGAAGTCTTGACCAGCCTTAGAATTATCAAACGCTGCGATCTCTTCATCGGTAATCTCGCGGAAGATAACACGGTCAAATACTTCCGTTCCGTTGCCGACCGGTAAGCCTTCATACTCATGCTGATATGCGAGCTCATCAGTCTCTTTCAGATGTTCTGCGTCTGCAATGAATTGTTCGCCAAGCCACTCTACGGGCACGTCATGGTATGTTGAAGAGAAGTAGCGTGCGTCTTCTGCGAGTTCAGCTTCGATATGACGGTTAATCCAGCTCATCTTAGAGCGTGGTGGATTGAAGGTGTAGAGACGAATAGCATCATTACCACCACGCGTTACAGACTGGTTAACACTACGAATCTCAGCCATACCACGAAACATATCTGCTTCTTCATACCAAACGATGCCAATATGACCAAACGGAACTTTGATCGATTTAATCTTCTTAGCGTTGTCTACACCACGGAATAAGATCAGCTGCCCTGTAGATTTCTTACGAATGCGCAAAGTGGAGTCTGGCATATCGTATTCATCGGCAAGACCAAGTTCATTGATTGCCCAGACAATCTGAGAGTACGCACCATCACGAAGATTAGTTTTGTGTTTCATGAAAACAACTGCGTGCTGATCAGAATGATTCTCGATGTAATTAACAACCTCAAGGGATGCGAATGAGGATTTAGTTGATCCACGACCCCCACCAAGCCAAAAGTCAACAATCTTGTGTGTTTCAATATCGTTGATTAAGCGATGAGGTTCTAAGAAGGGAGGAGCGATGAGAAGTCCAAAGTCGCGAATGAATTTAGAGCCTTCTTCCTGCTCGTCCTGGGCATAAGGCAAGAGTTCTTTAGTTGTCTTAACAAGAATATTGGCATTATCTTTGTCGATCTGTTCGAGCCCATTAATATCCTTATAGGTGATGTGGTCACTTGCCTTATCGGCAAGCAGATCAAGCCTGTTCAGAAGCTTAGACTTGGATATGCCGCATTTCTTTGCAGCTTGCTTGTTGAGAGCTTCTAGCCTTGCTGAAACCTTACTACTTGCTTCAAGCCTAGAAGCGGCACTATCAACAGCAGAATCTTTCCAGTTTTTTGAGCGTGGATATGCTTCACGATAAGCTACACGTTGAGATAAACCACGCAACCTAGCCTGGACATATAATTCTTGATTCTGTGTGAGAGACGACTTATCCATGACAAGAAGTTTCACATCAGTGTCGTTATAAATAAAAAGGCGCCCATTGTAGAGCGCCCGTTTTCTTGGTTGCAAAGATTGCTTTAGGTAAAGTATTCCTTGAAGCAGTCTTTACAACAATAATCGGCCGATACAATGAAATCTCTTCTGGAATTGCCTTTAGCAGAGACCTTGCTTTTATCGACGTCTTTAGTTGAAACTAGGTTTTCAACAGATACTTTGCTACTACATAAATTGCAGTAAACCTGTGGTTTCATATAACTACCTCCATTCCTTATCAAGGTTTTATTTACTATCAATGCTAGCAACATGAAACCGACAATGTAAGTCTGGCAACGCGTTTTGAAGTTTGCCTAGTTCAAAATACAAAAGACCCGTCACTTTTGACGGGTCAGAAGTTAACTTATAACTCAACCTAATTGTTTAACAATCTCTTAGATAATTGTTTCATCCATCTATATCAATTCCTAACTTTCGTAACTTATTGCCAAAGTATTCCTGATAAGTCATACGAGACTCTCTTACCGTTTTGCCGTACTTTCTAACCTGGAGTTGACGCGATCCTTCAACATGCATAAGCATTTCAACAGCAACCTCAGCAAGTTGTTCGTAGGCATCACACCTAATATGGTGTTCTTTCGGATCTACCCACTCATCGCATGCGTCATTATCGACTAGTATGTCTTCGTTATAGACCTGGCAATACACGGTGCTCTCATAACAGCCATGACCGCAGTTGCCACATTTCTTAACTTTGGTCATAGCTCCACCACCTTTGCGCCACAGTTTGGGCAATAGTTAAGTTCACCAGCCCAAAGAGCGTTCCATGTACCTGTATGAACTTTTACATGAAGCATGACTTCGCAACCGCATTGTGAGCATCTAAAAAACTGTTCATCATCTGCTTCAACATCGTGGCACTTCCGTTCTGCGCGGGTGTTCCAGGATTTGTAGAGCTGCTCAGTAGAAAACCTGGGTTCGAGTTTCGTACCGATCAGTGCACTAGCTGCCGTCACTACCACGTTTGACAAACCCATCTTCAAGTAGCAACCATCGGCATGATGGTCGAAATTGACCGTATCTTCTGATTCAGGAACTCCACAGAACGGGCATGGTTTTAGTTCGTTACTCATCGTAGTAACCTCGCTTTTGATTCTTGGCTTCGACGGCTTTCATTGCGTTGTATACCTCGTGGATAGTGTATTTTCGCAATACGCCTTCACACGCGTGGATTACATCCCATGTCTTTTCAAGTATTCGCGCATCGTCTCGTTGGATTTTCGCGATCTCTTCCCATAGTTCGTCGGCCTCTTCTTCGACCTTGCGCACTTGGTGATCGATAGAGTTTTGCTCAGCTTGAATACACGCTGGGAAATGGTAGAGGTTAGGCATCACACTTTTCCTTCGCTTCTTGTTTGCGTTCACGCTCATTCGCATAACACTCATCACAGACTGCGTATCCAAAGCCGCAAGAATTGTGGATTTCAAGCGATGTGTAGGACTCACCAAACGCGATTTCAGACCCGCATTGCGCACAGTTGATCATTTGTGCCATTGAAGTCTCAAAGACCGTTACACGCCATTCTGAGGGCACAGAATGGGTATCGTAGTGATGTGTGTCATAGTTCCATTTACGCAAAAACCTCTCACTCATGCTCTAAGCCTCCTCTAGTGCCACGTAGATGCCTGGGCGATCGTCATAGCATTTCGTGGTGTGATTTATTGCTATCTGCTGGTCTCCAACCTCAAAGAATTTCAATCGCCCCATGACATCGAAAATCGTCTTCTCGAGGTTGTCATTGTCAGGAGGGGTCACCTTAAGTCCACGAGGATGATCTTTGTCGATGGGGTAGCAGATGCATAGTGTTGCCTTGATTGCTCCAGTGAGTTTTGCTCCTGGGCGGTGTGGCGCAAAATGCGCTTCAAGTTTTGCTTCAGCTTCATGGAGTCGTTGAGACTTCCTGATGCCTACTTTGCCCGTCTTGGTTTTGTACGGCTCCAGATCGTTGTGCGTAACCGTAGGCGGAATCATGGGTGCGAAGAACTCGACTGAATTTTTCTTCGATCCATAGTTTGGTTTTGAAATTATTTTCATAGCTGTTTCCTAGGTTTTAGTTTTTTGATTTCTAAATTTTTGTGACCTTTGTCAGGTGCAGAAAGAAGGTAGGACGGCGGGCAGAGCTTAAGCCCGCCTTCCTTCTTTTCTCCTGACCCTAGGGAAGGGAATTTATTACCCCTTATAAAGGGGTAGATTTTCCCTTCCTTGGGAAATTAGCGGAAAAACCCGCTTTTTTCCCTCCATTTTGCGGGAAGGAAAATAATCGCTTTTTTCCCAACTTAGGGAAAGGAAAATAATCGCTATTTTCCCAATTCAGGGAAAGGAAAAAACCCGCTATTTTCCATCTATTTTTTTCCGACTTCACCATCAGTAATCCAATACTTTTTGCTCTCTTTAAGATGAGCTCGTACCGTCTTTTCGGTCTTTCCAAGGTATCCTGCAAGCTCTTCTAAACTCACTTTTCCTTTGCCCATATCGCACACTGAGAAGGCTTCATCAAGCTCCGCTAGACGATCTTCTCTGCGCTCTTTGGCTGTCTTTTTTTGACGATTTCTCCCGGGACCAGACCAGTCGTTAGCATCCGTTTTGATGTCTTTAAGCACACCAATATCATCAATACGATGGATTGGATAATCGAACCAGACGTTTACTGGATCGAACTTAGGAAACTCTCGTAAGGTACCTTCAATACGCCATGCAGACTGCGCTTTAGCGCGTACACGAGCTGCGTAGACCTTCTCTAAGAGCCAGTTATATTTATCACGATCAAGAACACCACGACACCACTCACGTAGCTTCTCACCAACAAGCTGCGCATCTTCTGGGCAGTTATTGCGCCAGTGTTCTATGCCTGATAAGTGATCCATGAAATCCTCGCAAGCAATACGCACAAAGATATCTTCCTGCTGGTTCATGATGTCGTCAGTAAGTTCAAGCTCAATCAGATCGAGTAGGGCGTCAGGATCACGAGCAAACACGCCTGAACCTGACGCTCTGTCCATACTTCTTTTTGAGCCTTGATTACCCTTTGAATGATGGTGGCAGTAGATAACCGCGCAGCCGAGCTCGTTGCAGATCTTATCGAACTGATTGCAGAACGTAGCCATCTGATCGGCGCTGTTCTCGTCTCCTGTGATGACCTTATAGATCGGATCGATGACAACTGCGATTGGTCGTGTTTTAAGCGCACGCCTAATAAGGGAAGGCGCTAGCTTATCCATAGGCTTAGATTTGCCACGTAAATTCCAGATGTCGATGTTTTTAAGGCTTGTAGGAACAAGTCCAGCTGCTCTATACGCGTCCTTGAAGCGATGTAGGCAACTTGCACTATCAAGCTCTAGATTGACATATAGCACACGACCCTGGGCGCATTGCCAGCCCATCCACTTCTTACCTTCAGCAATAGCAATGCAGAGTTCAATCAGTGAGAAAGATTTACCAGCCTTAGATGGTCCAGCAAGTAGCAGTTTATGCCCCTGGCGTAAAACGCCATCAATGAGTGGGTCTGCTAGATCTGGTAAGTTGTCCCAATAATCAGCTAGGCTCTCAGGCTCTGGCAAGTCATCGTTGATCTCATCAAGCCAGGTGCGCCACTCTGTCCATGATTCTTTGCCAATGTTGGTAGCAATCAAAAACTGCTTCTTGTCTCCACGCACAATACCAGGCATACGTGATAGACGTGATGGGTTCTTGTTTTGTGTATCTACCTTCAGACCATTCTTAGCACAGGTTTTGTAAAGAAAATCTACACGCTTGCGGTATTCGTCGTAATCTTTGGCATCAATCTTAACGATGGCATGAATAGACTTCGAACCTGAATAAACAAGAGCAGCAACAGGAAGCTCTAATTGCTCAATGATCGCGCGTTGGCGCTCGATGTCTACGGTGTCAGACTCAACTAACGCATACCTAAACTCTGCCACGTTGTCATTGCGTACGCCTTTGCCGTCAAGTGGGTTAAATCTAATCCAAGCTCCCGCTAGTGGCTCGTAGTGACCAAGAGAAGCATTTAAGTCGTCTTTGTACTTTTTAACGCTGTCAATGATCTCCCCAGCAGTGCGACGATAATCTCCGCGGCGTCCTGGCTTCCATTTGCCGTCCTCGTCTTGCCATGAGTTGACCACATACCCCACATATTCGTCTTCTGCGAAAAGCGTTTCGAGATAGGTAACGACTTCTTTCCAGCCTTCCCAGGTGGCTGAATCAGGCTCAATGATTTCCTTAGCTTCTACCCATGACGGGTCAATAATCTGTCCATCTGGTCGATCATTAGTAATGTCATCATCCCAGCTAAGCGCATAACCTATCTCATAGCTAGGCTCCCAGCCGTTGTCGCGTGCAAGCTGGACAATGGAACCTAGGGTTGCTGGCTCTCCAGCATTATGGCCAAAGCCTTCCCATTTGCGCTCCATGTTGCCATTGCCTTTATAGCGTTCGGTATCACGACGCGCCCAGTCCTCCCACATCGAGAAGGGGTAGCCTGCGTCCTTTAAGGCCATACCTACGATGATGAAGTCTTGGTATTGGATATCGCGTGGATCTAGTGCATTAAGCACTTCGCTTATGTCGTAGTAGCTTTCTTCCATTAGTTAACTCCTGGAATATAAGTCGCTGGATCAATACCAATAGGGGTGCGCCAACCATTTGAAGCAATACGAGTAATAAGCTTTGATGCTTCAGTCTTGCTCCACTCTCCGACATGCTTAAAGCCACGTGATTCAAGCTGTCTGATTTGCTTAGGAGTGGCCAGGCCTGCTTCACGTCGTTTATTAATACGATCTATAAGCATGGATGCTTTACCGGCGCACTCTACTTGTGAGCTGTCGATACCAGCGTTATCTAAGAATTTCGCTTGCTTGTCACTAATAGGAGCCATCTCGTAGGCGAAGCTAGGCACATAGTTGGCTAGATCTTCATCTTGGATTGACATCTCGAATTGGAGCGGGTCAACGAACTTTTGCTTGCGATGTTTCAAGGCTTCAAGCTGCTTGGCCAAAGCTTCCTCGCGTTGATCGAGTACGCTCTGTGTGGCTCCTGCTTCTACCTCTTCAAGATCAAGAGCAACTCCTGGAGCAGATTCAATCTGCTTTGTCATCTCGCGTGCCACGTCATCACTTGATGCAATGAGGTGTGCTGGCCTACATAGTTCGTGTCGTTCGATATGCCAAAGGAAGTCCAACAGTAGTAAGTGATCTTTACCGGTCTCAGGGGAGAGACGTGTGCCACGTCCTACCATCTGGCAATAGAGGCTGCGTACCTTAGTAGGACGTAAAACGATGATGCAATCCACGCTAGGGCAGTCCCAGCCTTCGGTGAGAAGCATCGAATTGCAAAGCACGTTGTAGCGACCATTCTCAAAATCAGCCAAGATTTCAGCGCGATCTTTTGAATTTCCATTCACTTCTGCTGCTTTGAAGCCATGATGTGTCAAAATATCGCGGAATTTTTGAGACGTATCGATTAAGGGAAGGAACACAACGGTCTTACGATCTAAGCATCCAGCAGCAACCATTTCTGCAGCAATCTGCTCCAAATAGGGGTCTAGTGCTGTGCCAAGATCAGATGCTTTGAAGTCTCCTGCACTTATAGCCACGCTAGTTAAGTCGAGTTTTAAGGGTATTGTCTGTGCCTTAATAGGACACAAATAACCTTCCTTGATTGCCTTAGGCAAGGTGTATTCGTAAGCCAGTGAATCGAAGAACTCGCCAAGATCGCGTCTGTCTCCACGGTCAGGTGTTGCGGTGACGCCAAGGATATTAGCATTAGGGAAGTGCTCTAAAACTGTTAGGTAGCTATCAGATAGTGCATGATGTGCTTCGTCCACGATGATTGTGTCGAAGTGATCCGGTGCAAACTGTCCTAAACGCTTAGGACGCATAAGGGTTTGCACAGATCCAACCGTTACGCGGTTCCAGTCGTAGAGGGATGTCTGCTCGGCTTTTTCAACGCTGCAGTTAATGCCGGTTGCTGAGCGCATCTTATCCGCTGCCTGATCGAGCAGCTCACCACGATGCACCAAGATAAGTACGCGTTTGCCTTGATCTACGCAGTCTTTGGCCACCATGGAAAACACGATGGTCTTGCCGCATCCGGTAGGGAGAACCAGGAGCGTCTTGCGACGCCCCTGCTCCCATTCAGACTCAATAGCCTCACGCGCTTCTTGTTGGTATGGCCTGAGTTCCATTACAGATTCCATTGCTGTTGTTGAGCTGCAGGAGCTGCTACTGGTTGAGGTTGTGCTTGTGGCGCTGTTTGTTGCACTGGTTGAGGTTGAGTGTATTGCTGCTGAGTTTTAATCAGGGAATCGTTGTTGACTTCAGCTGATTTGATGTAGCTATCGACGTCGTTAGTTATCTTTTCATCGCCATTTTTGGCTGTGTACTTGCGTTGTTTTATACGAACAACGCCTTGGCGACCAACGATCTCATCCCAATGTGACATCATTTTGCCATCCTGATTGCCTTCGAATCCAAGACTCTCAAAGAAACGGAAGATGCGCCATTTATTACCGGAATAAAGAAGGATACGATCAAACACACGAGCTGTCCTGCCGTCAGGAAGAGGGATTGCCAGTGTCAATGTCGCACGCGGACAAGGAGGAACCTTATCGCCTCCTTCGTAGCGTTCCTTGTCAAACTTCTCGACTACGAAGACATAGTCACCTTCTCCGAGGAGGATGAAGTCCATTCCTGAATCTTCGACTTCATCAGTCCAATCAAGGGCGTAGTTTTCTTGATCTGCCATTTAAATTACCTTTCTATGAGAATGGAACGGGTTCGGTTAACGTCTGGTGTTGCCTGATCATCTCGACAACTTTGTCCCAGTTACTAATAAGGGCGCCTTTAACCATGTCTTCTGGGTAGTTCTCATAAGGCGTGTCACGTGAGAGCCACCCTTTGACATCACAGACAAGCGTCCTAATGTCGTTGAAGGTGATCTTGTCTCGCTCCATTAGTGGGGAGAGTGGTTGCCAGTATTCGGGCAGCTTCTTCATGACTTCGGCATCACGAGCAGCTATTTCTGCAGCATGAGTAAGAGGTTCTCTTGTATTGACGTTAGGGTTCCTGCTTGGCGAAAATGGAGTAGTAGGTAATTTGGTTGCTTCCTGAACAGGTGTAGAAACAGGAGCCGAAGTAGGTGTTTCAGGCGTTACTGGCGCAACTGTTTCAGACGTTGTATTAGCGTTTATGAACGGAGCAATAATAGCGAAATCAAAATCAAGCTCACCTGACAGGCCGTAGCGGTTCTTAGCATCCCAGCAGGGATTGTGTTCTGCGTACATGACGCGCTTACCACCACGAGCTTTACCAGATTTCTGGTTCATACCACGGTCTACGGTTTCTACAATTACTTTGTAGTTGGCAAATAGAACAACGTCTGCCCATTCCTTAACCAGCGGTGCCGTTTTACGCTGAAGCTTTAACTCCCAGCGGTCATAGCTTGATGCTTCATCTGGACGATCAAACTTGCGCATCATCGCGTGAGCGGTTAAAACGACGTTAATGCCAACATCTACAAGATCAGAGAGCAGATTGAGGAGCTTTCCAAATTCTTCCTTAACCGCGGTGTAGCCAGCACCCCATCCAGGTGTCTCAATAGACTTCCACTTATTAGCGGCGCATAAATGCTCGATGCAAAGCATTTCTGCCCAGTCTGCAGTATCAAGCACAAGCGTCTTACAAGGCTTCTCTTGCTTGACTTCACGGACAATACCTAAGAGTTCTGACCAAGAAGCAGGTGCAGGATCAATACGTGCCACATCGTAGCTAAGTGTGGATCCTTCGGTATCGACGAAGAGTGGATCAGGAAACTGTGCTGCAAAAGTAGTTTTCCCAATTCCTTCAGGACCATAGACAACTACCTTTTGAGCTTTGGCGATTTTGCCACGAGAAATATTAAGCATTAGTTATCACCTGCCACATCATTCTTAGGCTTGGTAATAGTTAGTCTTGATGGTGTGTCCTTGTAGACCAAGCACTTCGCATAAACTTCTGGATAGCGTTCTTTGACCTTTTCTGCTGAGAGAGATTTAGTGCTCGAAAGCCTAGAGTGAGTAAGCGAGATTTTGACCCCGTTTGGTAACGTGATTTTCTCTCCTGGTTTTATGAGTTTTTTGATTTGTGAGCGAGCGTCTTCATAAGCTGCTTTTGCTTCAAGATAGGTTTGAGTAAGTTCTTCAAGTGGTGCAATGCGTACATCTGCATGTTTGGCTACAGTACCCATTTGTTTTCTCCTTCTGTCTGATCGGATTGTGGGGTTGGTGTCGCAATAGGTTGATCTTGTGCAGACGAGTAGCCGTCCTCGATGATGATTGAGCACTCGTCGCCAGTGCTTACACGCGTGCCAATGATCTGTAAGTCTTGGCTTTGCGCCCAGGCTCCAAACTCGGTTAGAGTTTGCGGGTCAAACTGCTCTAACTTGTCCACTAAAACGAAGCCACATTCAGGCTTTAAGGCGCGAACAATGGCGGTGGCCACGCGTAATTGGTCAGACCCAGACATGCAGTCCCAGGCTGAACCGTTGTAAATCAGCTCACCTTTTTTAACCGTAAGGCCATCAAGAGGGAGCTTGGCGCCATTAAGAAGTTCTGCTTTCTGTTCGCGTAATTGATTAATCTCTGACGTCAGATCGTCATACTGTGCCTGCAGTTCTTCAGCATCTTTCATGGCTGCTTCGCGTGCTTGGTTGGTACGCACCTTGGTGTTGATAGCGTCAATCTCGGCAAGAGAAGCTTCGATTTCAGCGGTAGACTCATCTTTGAGTTGCTCTGCAGTCTTGTTTGCTTCAATCAGATCTGCTTGTGCTTGCTCGTAATTCTTCTGCATATCAGCAATACGAGCATCAAGCTCTTCACGCTCCTGACGCAGGCGCATAAGTTGATTTGCGTATTCTTTGCAGCGTGAATCGATCGTTTTAGCGTTATCGCGCTTACGTTGGTTCTCACCGTTGCGTGCAAGGATATCTTGCTGCTGTTGGATAAGTTCGGTAGCGCTCACCGCTTCTTCTGGAGCGTCCGGGTAGAACTCCATTTCTTCAGCAGCTCCACGCTTTTGTTTTTGCATCTGACCAATGGCGGTGCGCTGGTTGTAGATCTTTTCTTCTGCGATCTCAAGTTCTGCCAGTTTGTCTCCTACACCAATAATGTTAAGGAGGGTATTTGCTTTCTCCTTGTTGGTTGCAGTCATGAACTTAGGCAGATTTAAGGCAAGAGATTCGATGAATTGATCCAGGAGCATTTGCCCTGATTTATTGCCGTTTGGATCAATGACTTTAAGAGCTGAATTCTTGCCCTTACGCTCCACCACGAGACCATTAGAGAGTTCGACGCGCAAGTATGGTTCAGTAGTGGATCCTTCGCGATGGGGATTACTTGGCTTTAGGCGATCACCACCAAGAGTCCAAGCAATGGCATCTAAGATACTAGTCTTGCCTTGACCATTGCGTCCACCAATAACAGTAAGACCAGTAGAAGTGGGTTCAAGTTTGACAGCTTTAACGCGCTTGACGTTTTCGAGTTCAAGAGAATCAATCTTAACGGAGTTACTCATTGCTGCCATCCTTCTCTTCTTTGTTAGCGAGAATTTTGGCCAACAAATCATCTGCTGTTTTCTTGATAGTAGCTTCGATCTCTTCTTGGCTCATATCTTCATCGAGCATGACAACACCAAAGTTCGGTTCTGTCTCTTCGAAAAAAGCAAAATCAGCATTTTTAGCTTTTTCTTTAAAATAATTACCAGCGAAATTGAGCGCATAAGCTTTTACGCTGTGGTCGTAGGTATCCACATTTGGAGTGATGAATGGATACATAACACCAGCAATGAATCCTTTGCAGAAATCCATATTGATGATGCCCTCAGTTTCTCTAATATCAGGCACTACCGCGTTATAAAGTTCATCGAAGAACTCTTCATTCTTAGCCGCAAATCCAGCTTTGAATTCTTTACTTTCCATATTTTTCCTTTCAAAACTTGCCCTCTGAACGGGCAAAAGGTCACTTTTTTTGAGAATTTCCAAATTTTTTTACAATGCGTTCGTAACGTCTTGCTTTTCGTTGATATTCACGTTTGGCGATAACTAATTGACGAGCTTCTTCTTCAAGAATGATTCTTTCGTGGTCCCGCTGAGACAGATAACTCATGTCTAACTTTCCATGAGCTCGTTTAGGCGGATTCTTCTTGCGATTGACGTTTACTTTTTTGCGTGCACCACGAAGCACTTCTGCCTTGTCGTAGTGGATTCGATCATCTGGTGATTGCCTGGATAGGATTTCTGCGCTCATACGTTCGTAGTAATCAGCTTTAGCAAGGTAATTGCAAACTTTACAAATTCCATCCGCTTGGAACTGAGAGCGCTTAAAACCGCATGATGGGCAGATGTGAAGCTTCGACTTGAACCTTCTGGCCGAGACCTTGATACCTTGCCTACGTAGTCTTTTGATGTAGTTACGAACCGAATCTTCAGTGCGGTTAAGATATGTTGCAATCTCTTGCACTGATGATTTACCAGCTTGGTTAAGTAAATAGTTGATCTCAGTAGTCGTCCATCCACGTTGCGGCTTTTTGGCCATACGCTTACTACTCCGTCCTATCGTAGATTGCAGTTGCGTACCCCTTCTGATAGCCGTCTTTGTAAGCTGCCTGTGAAGAATAGGCCTTACCAACATCAAGTCCTTGGTTGTAGGCAAGCTGAGTAAGCTGGCCAACATTGAGAACAGCGACCAAAACGAGTACAATAAGTACGGCTTTGATAGCTTTATTGCTTGATTGTGGAGACGCGCATTTGCTTTGGTCGGCGGGATGCGCGTTTTTCCATTCTTCTACCGTGTAAACCACGTCTTAAATCCTTTCCTTAGTCATCGCGTACGCTTCAATCGCCGACACGCGAATAAGCTTCTTTCTCCCTGACGTTATGTGTGGTATAGGCTTGTACGCCGCACCAGCCCATTTGCGCATCATGTCTTTGCTGACCCCTGCAATCTTTGCTGCCTGAGGTATCGACACGTAGAGCGGAGTAGGTTCTGCAGGGGTAGGCTCTACGGGTGGGCTTTCTTTATCCATAGCTTTCCTCCTTTCTTGGTTCTCGAACGTCCCATCATGTGACGTCTCGGGGGAGTCCAGAATCTGATCGCGTAATTTGCACCGAGTTAACTGCCTGTTGAGGAGATGCACAGGAGCTTGCTGTTACGAGGTTGAGACGCCACACCATGAGACGTTCTGATTAACGACACCTGACTTTTAATACAGGTATGAAGCAGATTGCTTACATACCTAGGGATTCGAAAGAAGCAGCTACCAAACTCAAAGAGGGGCTAGCTGACTTTTGGCGATTCGTCATTGGACTTCCTTGTGCTATCGCCGCTAAGATCCTCAACTGCTTCTGCGTAACCTTGACGAAAGCCAGAATTGTATGCGTCTTGCATTTTCGTATTAGCAAAGTCATCGGATGGTTTTGCAGTGCCATTTTGGGAGGTTGTATTTACGATCTGATCAAGTTTCTTATTGGTCTTTAATACTTCCCAGTACACGATGAACAAACCAATAAATATAGAAATCAGTGGCGCATTCCATTCTTGAAGAGATTCAACGATGGCATTTGTGAGTACTTCCACGCTCGTCTCCTATAAAAACTCGTTAACGAATAACTACCAATCAAGTTCATGCTCGATTGCATCAGCGAGTTGGTCATCGTTGGTCAATCGAGCTTTTGCTTTTTCCTGATCAAACTGCTTTTCAATCGCAACGCGAGCACGTGACCATTCTGCATAGGTCATTGTGCTTACAATCGATGCCAAAATCTTGGCTTTGTCTTTTGCTTCCATGCGTCACCTCCTTGGGTTTTAGCGGTTCTTTGCGATCTTCTGTTTTGCTACTGCAGCTTTTTCAGGCGCTAATTCTTCGAGCAAGCGAAGCAAGCGTTGATTGAATTTTTTCTCGCGCTCGTAAAGCTTTTTGAAGTCGATCACTGCCATGTAACCTCCTTATGATTAGTAGTTCTCTGATGGTTCCGAATAGGCATGGATGTAAATGCTGATAGAATTGCACCTGCTAATTGGAGAAGTGAGCAGGTGGTGTATTTGGATAGACAGGAAAGAGCTCTCAGAGAAATTGCATCTTATTTAAGGAATGGAAACTCAATCAGTTCCGTTGATTTACTTACTGAAGCAGATGTCGAGGAGCTACGAATTCTCATTTCTTTGCCTGATCATGAATTGCACGAACGAGTAAAAGAGCAACTGAAGAATCCGATAATGGCTGGTCGGTATCGTTTGCTATCAGATGTAGGTCTCCTCGACGGTCTTGCTCTTATGGATGGTAGTACTGCAATATACGCGTGTAATCCAAAAGCATTTTGGGCTGTCGCAAAACATGATCGTTTGAAGGAGATGGAGGCTCTAATTGAGAAAGAGCGTAGGCGCCAGAGAAGAAATGACAGGGTGTTTTCTATAGTCACACTATTTCTCGGCGCTATTCTCGGTATCATTGCATCAAATATTAGCGAGATCATTAGCTTGCTCGCTAGCTAAGTAGTTTATCGAGGGTGATTGCAAAAATTGAGATCAAGAACCCTACAACGAAGCAGATCACTCCCCATGTTCGATTATCGTCAATTATTTCCTCGATGACCTCTTTTAGCTTCTTCATATAAACTCCTCTCTTCTGGAAGCACTCACATCTATGCCTATTCAGTTTTCAAAGAGCTGAGGTAAAAACTATAGGTTTAATTATAGTTATCGCCGAAAAAAATATCTTCAACCTTTACCTCAAACAATGCAGCGATGGCCTTTGCATCTTCGATTGATGCAATATCCGGATTGTTTTCAATCTTGTTATATGTAGGCCTTGACATGCCCAAAAGCTCTGCTGCTTGCTCTTGGGTGTAGCGGGCTTTTTTGCGTGCTTCCTTGATAGTCATAGTCACCTCCAATCGATCATCATTTGACACTACGACTATAACTAAACATATAGTGAATGTAAACAAAAATTATCGTAAAATGTAAATAAACTTTAACAAGGGGTCAAAATGACTATAGGTTTTAACATAAAAAAGATTAGAGAAGCCAATAATCTTACACAGGAGGAGTTCGGCAAAATAGCCGGGGTTTCATCAATGGCTGTCTCTCAATGGGAAAACGAAAGAGCTGTTCCAAGAATGGGCGCAGTGCAGATGATTTCTGATTACTTTGGCATTCCAAAGGGCAGGATCATTGATGATAATCCAGAAGATGCTCTTATTAACCCACTAGACCACATAGCCTATTCAGTTGTTGGCTCAGTTGAAGTTCCCGTTCTAGGCAAGGTTCACGCCGGCGAGCTCATGGAGCATGACGAGGTAGAGGACACTACACGTATACCTGACTTTGTGGCTGCACAATCTCCCAATGTTTTTGTGGTTCACTCTGAGGGTGATTGTATGGATAAAGACTTCAGCGTGAACGATGACCTTGTAGTTAATCCAGATAAAGAGCCTACTAATGGATCAGTTGTGATTGCCTTTTTGGATGGTGCTGAATACATCGTACGACGTTTATTCAGGACTGCCCAAACGCTGATCTTGTCACCCAATAGCCATAACCCTGAATACAAGGACATCGTGATTACCGCTGATAGTGATACCACGGTTGAGATCGGTGGGGTTGTGATCTGGAACCAAGCCAGGCGGCTCTTGGATTAAAATATGGAGTTTAAAAATGAGCGAGACACCAAAATCAAGAAGACCATTATGTGTAAATTTAGTACCGCAGAACGATACAAAACCTCGATCAAAGAGTGTACTCGGATCGTATGTTGCCGTGATCCCTTCAGGATATAACCCTCAAACTGGTGTACATCGGCGAAAGACGATACGCATTAATAATGCGACTTATTCGGACGCCATGCGTATCGCTGCAGAAAATGCAGCAGCATCTAAAGAAGAGGAGCTTGTAGAACTTTTGCAAGATGCTCTCGAAACTATCGACAATATTCTTGAACTCACGCTAGAAGACTTTGAGGAATATGGAAGGGCTGTTGCATTAGAAGAGAGGCTTCGAATTAGCGGAGAACTTGAAATGCTCGGATATGACGGTTTTTTCGATCGAGATTAAGCGAGTAAGAAAGCCAAATAGAAGAATCAAACTAGATCTTGGCGGACAACTTGCTTATTCCCTCGAGTTCGAGGGAATTGAGAGAGTGATAAAGATGAATGAAGAAGAGCCAATAAAAGCAGAAATTATTCTTTACCAAGACGGAATTAGCAATGTTCCAGTCGAGGTGCGGTATCTTAATGAGACATTTTGGTTGACTCAGGCAGAGATAGCGCAGTTATTCGGAACAACACCATCTAACGTAAGCATGCACCTCTCAAATATTTATGACGAAGAAGAGCTGAGTAAAAGTGAATCTATGATTAAATTCAGGATTTCTGAATTTAATAAAAAGCCAACTAACTTTTACAACCTTGATGCAGTTATCGCTGTTGGTTATCGTGTCAACTCAAAGCAAGCAACGCGGTTTAGGCAGTGGGCAACAGCTACTCTTAAAGAATACATTGTTAAGGGATTTGTGCTTAATGATGACATGCTCAAAAATGGAGCACCTTTTGGCAAAGATTACTTTGATGAATTACTAGTCAGAATTCGCGATATACGTGCAAGTGAGAGACGTGCTTATCAGAAGATTACTGACATTTTTCAAGAGTGCAGTTTTGATTATGACAAAAGCAGTGATATCGCCCAAGAATTTTATGCAACCGTTCAAAATAAGTTGCATTATGCCGTAACCGGAAAAACAGCAGCAGAAATCATTTTCGAAAGGGCTAACGCTGAACTACCCAATATGGGGCTTACTACATGGAAGGGTGCACCTGACGGACGTATTCATTCAAGTGATTCAATAGTTGCTAAAAACTATTTGTATAAATCTGAAATGGAGACACTAAATAGACTCGTGACAATGTTTCTTGATCATGTTGAGCTTTTGGCGCAAGACAACGTATTGATGAGCATGAAAGATTGCCAAGATGCGCTTATTGAATTCTTAGAGTTTAATAGGCGTTCGGTGCTTAAACATAAAGGCACACGCAGTAAAAAACAAGCTGATGCCAAAGCGAAAGAAGAGTTTAGGAAGTTTCAGGCTATCCAAGATCGAACATACGAAAATGATTTTGAGAAAGAGATAAAAAGAATCGAAGGCAATTAAATAAAAAAGAACCCCGCAGCAGCGACCAAACTTTTGCGGGGTCCATAACCTTCCCAACGTAGAAAAGAAAGGCAGGCTTATCTTACCATGTCTGTAAGAAAACTTCCCAACGGTAACTGGTGCGCTGACGTCACTTTGGGCAAGCGCCTTGATGGCTCCCGGGATAGACGCCAACCAGAATTCAAAACAAAGAAAGAAGCTCAAAAAGAAGAGCGTAGACTTCTTATGCTCAAAGAGAGCGGTAGAGGTAAGTCATACGGCGGTATTCTGTTCTCTGATTTCGTCACGGATTATTTTTGGCCACAGAAAAAGAAACTTAAATCAACAACGATAAAAGGTTATAAGCGTGATCTAAGGCTTCGTCTTATTCCTGCGTTCGGAGATATTCCCGTAGAAGATATAGGTCGCTATGAGATTCAAAAAATGATTGATTCGTGCGCTACTAAAAAGGTAGCCACAAACGCACGAGAGACACTATCCACTATCTTGCGTCTTGCGTTAGAGATGGAGCTTATACCAATCAACCCTGCAGGGTTCACTTACCAATATCCTGATGCTAGCGTCATAGACCCTGAAGCTATGGGTGTGTGGCTATCGACTTTCAAAGAAATTAAACAAGTGCTTGATTTCCTAGAGCGCAACTATGCTAACGAACCAGTGCATAGAATATGCGTGCTTGGTCTATGTATGGGTTTGCGTAAGGGTGAAATCATTGCTGCCCACGCCGACAATATCCATCTTGAGCAGAGGTATTTGTATATCAATGAGACGTGTACGGAGGGAGATGAAGGGAAGGTAGAGTTTGGTAAACCTAAAACTCCTAAGGCAATAAGACCAGTGCCAATTATTGAGCTAGCTTACAAATGGCTTGAGGCATGGAAAAAAGAGGGAGGCTACATTGTCCACGACAAGAAACGCGACACACTAACGCCACGCGCTACGAGATACGCTCTTGAAAAAGTGTTTGATAACGGCACATTTGAAGATGGTACTCCGCTTCCTAAGATCACTCCGTTTAGCCTACGACATAGCTTTGCTACATCATGTGTAAATGCCGGAATCGAGGTTACTAAGTTGTCTAAGTGGATGGGTCATGTTGACATAGCAACGACACAAAAATACTACGTAAAGCAGAAGCTTAAAGATCTACGTAGTGATGCCGCTCTGATAGACGATTCATTGTGATTTTATGTAATGGCAAGTAATGGCAAGTAAAAAGGGAGTTTCCGCAGGTCAGAGAGTAATGGCATGGGGTTCAAGTCCCCCTCCGACCACCATGAACATTTACCCGTTTTGCCAGGTCAAAGCGGGTTTTTTGTTTTCGGTTGCTAAGCGTAAAACCAGGTACTACAATATGTGCACATAATCGCCCCAAGTATCTTGCGCAGGGCGATCTTTTCGGGCTCTTACTTAAAGGATGATTTATGATCAAATCGCTTACGCGTTTGCAGATTAATCATGCTATGCAATCAGCAAACAAAACCTTTTCTTGTTTTATTGCCATTCTCTTAGTTGTTGCCTTGCTGGTGCCTACTGCAGGGATCCCAAGATATTCTTTTGCTGACGAACCTACACAAGGGTCTACGGTAAGTGGGTCTACGATAAGTGATTCTTCTAATCCTACTCAAGAGGGAGGAGGAGCTGGAGGAGGAGTGTCAGAAGGAAACAATCCAGAGACCTCTAAAGATAGTGAGAATAACCTTAATTCTTCTCAGTCGGGTTCTTCTTCCAATGACAGAAATACTAGTTTGGAGGAAGGCGCTTCGAGCGATCTTGCAACCCAACTTCCTCAAGACCAACTCCAGCAAAATAACGGAGAGGGTGATACAAGTCTTGAAGTTTCTCCTTTGCTTGATCGAGATATTGCACTAACAAGCATTAACACTAATGATCCTGCGCAGATGCAAGTGTTAATTGATAATCGTTTTACCGGGTTGAATCCTGCAAATACTACGGTAAATCTCTACGATTACACATCATATAAAGATGCGAGCGGCAATGATCAACAAGGAAGTTCTGCTCTTCCCGCTAACTGGCTTGGAACTTCTGCTAATCCCAATATTAATACGGGTCATGCGCTCACCTTTGGTAACGGCATGAATAATGACATGGGATATTGGAACGCTGGTTCTGGTTCGGGTATGGGTGTTTTTTCTGGTTACACGCCAGGTTTTCAAAACATTGTTGCTCCTGTCTTAGAAGAGGGCTATCCTGTTTTGTCTGAGACAAGTGCTGAAGTACATGGCAAAGGTACTGAATACGTTACTACTAATACGGGTCAAGGTTGGGAAACACGACCTCTTAATGTTTGGCCTTTAGTAGGTGGCTACAATTCGAATCCTGAATTATATAGTTCAGCAAAGCGTTATGGAAATGCTCAGTTCCCCCTTGCAAGTTGGGCAAAGCCGGGAGATCTTCTTTATCCCTATTCGGGTGGGAAAAATATTTCTGACACCGTTCAGAATCAATGGAATAAAGACAGATCGCTTAAATATCTCTTTGATACAAGCAGTAGTGCATCGAGTGCACCTGGTAGAACGGCGACTCACGAAGATGTTAAGGGGCTTTTCCAGCTCGATAATCAAGGGTATTACTATTACAACATGCGTCAGAACTTTGCGGAATATACTGCTACAGAAGTGCAAGGACGCGATGGGTCAATTATTCCTGCCAATAGTTTTATTCTTTATGATGCCGCTGCTGGTATACGTACCGATGGGACAAATAGTGTGGGGAATTTCTTCCCCTTCAATACTGGCGCAGAAGTTTTTAAAGTTGAAGGCGATAAGCTAGTAAATGATGTTTCTGCTAACAACGGCGTACTAAGTAATGGAGTTGCTTCTCCGAGTGATTCAAATCTTGCTCAAGGAAAACCATTCATGAATCACAATTTAGGCATGTCAATGGAAACAGATTTCCGTCAGCCTATCAATGGCAAAGTAGGCACCAACGACATGACCTTTG